>CAZYYL010000047.1:0-7925 GCA_964651425.1 uncultured Microbacteriaceae bacterium
GGCCGAGGGCGAGTGCAGCAACCGGGGGCATGAAACGCATGACCGTGCCGGCCAACCCGACATCGATTGTGGTGGAGCCGGTGAGTTCGCCGGGTGTGACCAGCAGGTCTGGCCCGAATAGGCCGTCGCCGGGCTGTTCGACGATGGTTGCGCCGAGGGAGCGGAGCGCCTCGATCATGAGTCGGGAATCTCGCGAATGCAGCGGACGACGAACGAGAGTGGGCTCCGATGCGAGTGCTGCCAGAACCAACTCGCGGTTGGTGAGCGACTTTGATCCGGGGATCTGGAGTCGTGCATCCACGCCGGAATTGCGCGTCGGTGCTGGCCACAAACCCGAATCGCCCTCTGGCACGTCATTCGACCCGTACGGGTTGAAGTCGGGGCGGGAATACGGGGAGCTCAACATCCGTTCAAGACTATCGGTCGCAAAAGTTGGGGGAGTCGATGAGTGTGATGACGCAAGAGCGCACGTCTTCGCGAGCACGCGGGACGCACCGACCACGAAGCGTAGGCTGGAGCGCAATGACAAACGAACTCGAGGCGAAGCGCACACTGTTCGTGGAGCAGGCGATGCCGCTCCTCGACAGTCTGTACGGTCACGCGATGAACCTCACACGCAATCCGAACGACGCCAACGATCTCGTTCAAGAGACATACCTCAAAGCGTTCGGCGCATTCGAGTCGTTCGAGCAAGGAACGAACCTCAAGGCGTGGTTGCACCGCATCTTGAAGAACACCTACATCAACCAGTACCGCAAACAGCAGAATCGCCCGTTCGAGAGCGCGCTTGAAGAACTCGAAGAGTGGCAGATCGGTGACGCCGAGAGCCGTACCGCCAGCTCGAGCCGTTCGGCCGAGGCCGAGGCAATCGATCATTTGCCGGCGAGTGCCGTGAAGGATGCGCTGCAGACAATCCCCGAAGAATTCCGCATGGCCGTCTTCCTGGCCGATGTGGAGGGCTACTCCTATCAGGAGATTGCCGACATCATGGAAACCCCAACCGGCACAGTGATGAGCCGTCTGCACCGCGGACGCCGCTTGTTGCGAGACATTTTGGGCGAATACGCGGCCGAGCAAGGCATCGGCACGACGACGAAGGGAGCCACGGCATGAGCGACTGTGGTTGCGACAAGGCGCGTCAAGCGCTCGAAGAGTACCTGCACAACGAACTGTGCAAAGAGGACGCCGCCGACATCCGTGAGCACATGGACAACTGCGTCGACTGCACCGACGAGCACAAGGTCGGTCTCGTACTCAAAGAAGCGATAGCGCGATCATGCGCGGAAACGGCACCTGAAGACCTTCGTTCACAGGTGATGTCTCAGTTGCGAGACATTCAAACGCACGGCTAAAGGGCGAGCACCCGTTCGAGAATCGCCGCGGCCTCGACCGCGTGACGCTTAGCTGAACCAGCTGCCGGTGATGCCGACGACGGACGCGAGATGTTGCGAATCGTGCGACCCTCGAGCTTCTTCGACACTTCGAGCAGGATGAACGGCCATGCGCCCTGGTTCTCGGGCTCGTCTTGGAACCAGACGAGTTCGGCGTTCGGGTAGGTCGCGAGAATCGCGTTCAGCTCGGGCATCGGCGCCGGGTAGAACTGCTCCATACGGATGACCGCAATCTGGTCATTCGGTGCCTTCTCCAGCTCGGTCATCACATCGTGGTACGGCTTGCCCGCGGTGATAATCACGCGCTTGACCGCGTTGCGGTCGAGCTGGCGCGTCTCATCGATGATCGGGAGGAAGCCGTCCTTCGTGAAGTCCTCAACGTTGCTCGAGGCGCCACGCAAGCGGAGCATCGCCTTCGGCGTGAAGACAACGAGCGGACGACGCGGAGTCGAGTACGCGTGCCGACGAAGCAAGTGGAAGTACGAGGCCGGCGTCGACGGACGAGCCACAACCATGTTGTTCTCGGCACAGAGCTGCAGGTAACGCTCGATACGCGCCGACGAGTGGTCAGGGCCTTGACCTTCGAAGCCGTGCGGTAAGAGCAGCACGACGCCGGAGTTCTGGTTCCACTTCTGCTCGGCCGACGAAATGAACTCGTCGAGAACGGTTTGGGCGCCGTTGGCGAAGTCACCGAACTGGCCTTCCCACAGCACGAGTGCGTTCTCGCGCTCGACCGAGTAGCCGTATTCGAACGCCATGACGGCGTATTCGCTGAGCAGCGAGTCGTAAATGTAGAAGCGACCTTGGCCATTGCTGAGGTTCATCAGCGGTAGCCATTCCTGGCCGTTCTCACGATCGTGTAAGACGGCGTGACGCTGCACGAATGTGCCGCGGCGAACATCCTGACCGGTCAATCGAACCGGACGACCTTCGAGCAACACGGAGCCGAAAGCGAGCAACTCGCCGAAGCCCCAGTCGATTTCGCCGTTGCGGCTCATCTCGACGCGCTTAGCGAGGAGTTGCTGCAACTTGGGGTGTACCGAGAAGCCCTCGGGGATGTTGTTGAACGCGTCGCCGATTCGAGCGATGACGTCGGCACCCACGTGAGGCACGTCGAACGTCTGCTCAACAACCGGACCACTCGTCACGGGTAGAGCGGCCGACTCAAACTCAGACTGTGCCACGTGCGAGTCGTTGAACGACTGCTCGAGACGCGTCTGGAAGTCGGACTGCGCGTTGTCGAACTCCTCTTGCGTGATGTCACCGCGACCGACGAGCGATTCGGTGTACAGGCGACGAACCGAACGCTTGGCCTCGATGAGGTTGTACATCAGCGGCTGAGTCATCGACGGGTCATCACCCTCGTTGTGTCCGCGACGGCGGTAGCAGACGAGGTCGATGACGACGTCCTTCTTGAACTTCTGACGGAACTCGAAGGCGAGCTGAGCCACGCGCGCGACGGCCTCAGGGTCATCGCCGTTGACGTGCCAGATGGGGGCCTGGATGGTCTTCGCCACGTCGGTCGAATACACCGAGGTGCGCGACTCGTGAGGAGGAGTGGTGAAACCGATCTGGTTGTTGATGACGATGTGCACGGTTCCACCGATGCGGTAGCCGCGTAGCTGGGACATCTGCAGGGTTTCGTAGACGACACCCTGGCCGGCCATCGATGCGTCGCCGTGGATGAGCACGGGAACCGTCGTGAACGACGCGATCGGGTACGGGTCTTGCTTCGCACGCACGATTCCTTGAAGCACGCCATTGACAGCCTCGAGGTGAGACGGGTTGGCCGCAAGGTACACCGGAACCTGCTTGCCGGCCGGCGAGGTGAACATGCCTTCGGTTCCGAGGTGGTACTTCACGTCGCCCGAGCCTTGAACCGACGACGGGTCGGTGGTCGTTCCCTCGAACTCGCGGAACACCTGACCGTATGTCTTGCCGGCGATGTTGGTGAGAACGTTCAGACGACCACGGTGGGCCATACCAATGGCAACGCCGTCGAGTTCGTTTTCGGCCGAATCACGCAGGATGCGGTCGAGCAACGCGATGACCGACTCTCCACCTTCGAGACTGAAGCGCTTCTGTCCGACGTACTTGGTCTGCAGGAACGTTTCGAAGGCCTCAGCTTCGTTGAGCTTCTCGAGAATGCGCATCTGCTCGTCGTGCCCGGGCTTCTCCCACGGGCGTTCGACCTTCTCCTGAATCCAGGCGCGCTGTTCCGGGTCTTGGATGTGCATGTATTCGAGGCCGATTGTGCGGCAGTACGAGTCACGAAGGATGCCCAAAATCTTGCGCAGTGGAGCGGTACGGGTTCCTCCAATTCCACCGGTGACGAACTCACGGTCGAGGTCCCAGAACGAGAGGCCGTGCGATTCGATTTCGAGGTCGGGGTGCGTGCGCTGCTGGTATTCGAGCGGATCAATATCCGCCATCAGGTGACCACGAACGCGGAATGCGTTGATCAGCTCCTGAACGCGGGCGCTCTTATCAATGGCTGAGCTCTTGTCGACGCTCACGTCGACCGACCACTGAATCGGCTTGTAGGGGATGCGCAGGTCAGCGAAGATCGACTCGTAGAAGCCGCGCTCGCCGATGAGCAGCTCGTGCACCTTCTTGAGGAACTCGCCCGAGCCGGCACCCTGAATGACTCGGTGGTCGTAGGTGCTCGTGAGCGTGATGATTTTGCCGATGCCGAGCTTGACGAGAGTTGCCTCGCTCGAGCCCTGGAACTCTGCCGGGTACTCAAGCGCGCCGGCGCCGATGATGCAGCCCTGACCCTTCATCAAACGCGGAACCGAGTGCACGGTACCAATTCCGCCTGGGTTGGTCAGCGACATCGTGATGCCCTGGAAATCTTCGGCAGCGAGCTTTCCGCCACGTGCCTTGCCAACGAGGTCTTCGTATGCGACGAGGAACTCGTCAAAACTCATCGTGTCGGCGCGCTTGATGCCGGGGACCATAAGTGCCCGCGTGCCGTCAGGCTTCGGCAGGTCAATTGCGATGCCGAGCGTGACGTGTGCCGGTGCCACCATCGAGGGCTTGCCATCGATTTCGTCGTAGTAGACGTTCTGACTGGGGAATTCCTTGAGTGCCTGAATGAGTGCCCAACCGATGAGGTGTGTGAACGAGACCTTGCCACCGCGCGTGCGCGAGAGGTGGTTATTGATCACGATTCGGTTGTCGATCATGAGTTTGGCAGGGAGAGCGCGCACACTTGTCGCCGTCGGAACCGTGAGCGACGCATCCATGTTCGCCGCCAACGTTTTCGGAAGCCCCTTCAGAACTGTGACGATGTCTTGTTCTTCAGATTCGGCTGCCGAGAAAGTGTTTCCGATGACGCGAGCGTCGGCAGGGATGGGAGCCGGTTGGGCCGGGCGCGATGTCGTGCGGGCGACCGGCTGGGCGTTCGGGTCCGCGGGCGCTGCGGGTGCGGAGGCGGCGACATGATCGGCAGCCGGTGCCGGTGCCGGTGCCGGTGCTGCGGTCGGAGCGGGGGCAGGGGCTGACGAAGGTGTTGCGGCGGTCGGAGCGGGAGTCCCGGTCTTCTTCGCGGCGACGTGAAGTGCGTACTTCTCTAGCGTCGGCCACCACGACTCGTCAACGGTGGCCTTGTTTACGATGTATTTCTCGTAAAGTTCTTCAACCAACCACTCATTTGCGCCGAATTCATCTTCGGCACCGGACTCGGACTGCGACTGCTCCGACACGTGACTATCTCTTTCGTAGAGGTCTTTAACGCTTGTGTTGGCACGGTCACTTGCGTTCGCAGATGAACGCACCGCGTCAAAGCCTATGCCTTATTGCACATCCCCGTTTGCGACACATCGCGCCGATAGGATTGCGTCACATGAGCGTCGAGTGGGTGTTGTTTTGCGTCGGTCTCGTGCTGATTCTCGGTACGGGAGTATTCGTCGCAGCTGAGTTCGCCATGGTGAACCTCGACCGCTCCGAGCTTGAGGCGCGTGCCACGCGAGGTGAGCGCGGCTTGAGTGTTGTGATCGCGGGTCTGAAGCGAACATCCACTCATCTCTCTAGCGCCCAGTTGGGCATTACGCTGACGACGCTTCTGACCGGATTCATCATGGAGCCGGCCGTTGCCACGATTGTCGTGCCGTGGCTCGATGGCCTGTCGTGGTCGTCTGAATCGACGCACTCGCTGGCCACGGTCATCTCGGTCGCGTTCGCCACGATGTTGTCGATGATCTTCGGCGAGCTCATCCCCAAGAATTTTGCGCTCGCCGTGCCCTTGCGCATGGCGAAAATCGTGATGCCTCTCCAGGTCGGGTTTACCGCCATTTTCCGCCCAGTGGTATGGATGCTTAACTCGAGTGCCAACGGGTTGCTCAGGGCGGTCGGAATCGAGCCGCGCGAAGAGCTCTCGGCCGCGCGATCGGCCGACGAACTCGCGAGTCTCGTGCGCCGTTCGGCGGAGGCCGGCATGCTCGAATCCGATACCGCGACCCTGCTCAACCGCACGCTCGCGTTTGGTGAGTTGACCGCATCCGACGTCATGACGCCGCGCCCGCGCATGGCCGCGCTCAATGCGAGCGACCCGACGCGTGCGGTGCTCGACTTGTCGCGCACGACAGGCTTCTCGCGCTTTCCCGTGATCGACGAAACACTCGACGACGTCGTCGGAATCGTGCATGTCAAGTACGCGCTGTCATTGCCACGCGACAAGCGTGACGAAGTCCCGGTGTCCGCGCTGATGATGACCGAACCGCTCCGCGTTCCTGAAACGATGCAGCTCGATGCGCTCATGACCGAACTCCGCGGGCAAGGCTACCAACTCGCCATCGTGGTCGATGAATACGGAGGCACGGCGGGAATCGCCACGCTCGAGGATCTGGTTGAAGAGCTCGTCGGTGAGGTGAGCGATGAACACGATAAATCGCGTGCGGGAATTGTCACCGCTCGCGGTGTCGTGACGTTCCCGGGTGTGTTGCGACCGGATCAGGTCAAGGCACAGATCGGCATTGAGATTCCGGATGAAGGTCCGTACGAAACCGTCGCGGGTTACGTGATGAGTGAGCTCGGTCACGTGCCGAAAGACGGCGACGTGGTGAACACCGAGCACGGCACACTGACAGTTGTGCGAATGGATGGTCGCCGCATCGATCGCCTTCGATTCACTCCCACGCCGGTGGTCGAGGCCGGGGGTAAGGATTCGGCGGGTAAGGATTCGACGGCGAAAGCAGGTGACTCAAAGTGACCGATTACTCCGGACTCCTCTGGATTTGGGTGCTCCTCGCTGGCAACGCGTTCTTCGTCGCGGCAGAGTTCGCCGTTGTTTCGGCTCGACGCTCGCAGATCGAGCCGTTGGCAGACAAGGGTCGCCGTTCGGCGAAGACGGCGATTTGGGCCATGGAACACGTCAGCCTCATTTTGGCCACCTGCCAACTCGGTATCACCGTCTGCTCGCTGCTCATCTTGAACGTCTCTGAACCCGCCATCCATCACCTCATGGAGGTGGCACTGCACGCGACGGGCATGTCTGACGCCGCGGTGGCCGCCGTGAGCTTCGCGGTTGCCTTGACTCTGGTCACGTTCCTGCACGTGGTTTTCGGTGAGATGGTTCCGAAGAACGCGTCGTTCTCGATGCCCGATAAGGCCGTGTTGTTGTTGGCTGAGCCGATTGTGTTCCTCGCAAAAATTTCGCGACCGGCCATTTTTGTGTTGAATGAAATCGCTAATGTCGCCCTTCGTCTCTTCCGAGTGCAACCTCGCGATGAAGCGGCCAGCACTTTCACGCTCGAAGAAGTTGCCACGATTGTCGAGCACTCCACCGCTGAGGGAACGCTCGACGATGCCACCGGCACGCTGTCAGCCGCGTTCGAGTTCACGACAAAGAAGGCACGCGATAGTGCGATTCCGCTCGAGCGACTCGTCACGCTCTCGATTGAGTCGACGGTCGCCGACCTCGAGCAGGTCGTCGCGAAGCACGGCTTCTCTCGATACGTGGTGCTCGATTCGGCGGGTGACATCGAGGGGTACGTGCACCTCAAGGACGTCTTGAGTAGCGATGACGAGTCGGGGAGCATGCCAGCGGATGCGCGCATTCCCGTGAAGCGCATCCGTCAACTGCCGGCCGTTCCTGAAGACATGGACCTTGAGGATGCCCTCGCACTGCTTCAACGACTCGGCTTGCACCTCGCGCAGGTGACGAACGTCAATGGCGTGCCGAACGGCGTGCTCTTTCTCGAGGACATCATCGAGGAGCTCGTGGGCACGGTCGAGGACGCGACGCGACGCCGCTTGTAGGTGCGCCGGTCTGAAAACGGCGTCGGTTAGGCGGGCTTCGAACGAAGGTACGGCAACGGCCAGTAGTCGATCTCGGCACCGAGCTCGACCGCAGCGCGCAATGCGAAGTGCGGGTCGCGCAGCATTTCGCGTCCGAGCAGAACTGCATCGGCGCGTCCGGCCGTCACGATGTCATTTGCCTGTTGTGCCTCGGTAATCAAACCGACTGTCGACACAGGGATGTGTGAATGTTCCTTGACGTGATGCGCGAGTGGAACCTGGTAGCCGGGGCCG
>CAZYYL010000048.1:0-7873 GCA_964651425.1 uncultured Microbacteriaceae bacterium
TATCTCTGAGGTGCGCAAGCTCGCCGGCGGCAAGCGCGTCGAGAACGTCGAAGACGTGCTCTCGGTCGGTCAGAAGGTGCTCGTCAAGATCACCAAGATTGACGACCGTGGCAAGCTCTCGCTCGAGCCCGTGCTCGAGGGCGAAGAGAACGCTGCTCCGGCCGAAGGTGAAGACGCGTAACGCGTACTGACATTCGCACGACGGTGCCCGTTCCACACACGTGGGGCGGGCATCCGTCTATTTAATGTCCTTCTATGAATAATGGTTTTAGGGATAGGGGAAACCATGAACGACCACACGGCGCCAGTGGGCTTTTCGCGCGCCATTGGTCAGAGTGATATTTTTGCCCCACCGCTCGCACTGGGGACCGCGGTCTTTGGTTGGACGCTCCCGCCGGCACAGTCGTACGCCCTTCTCGATCGATTCTTGGAACATGGCGGCGGGCTCATCGACACAGCGGCCTCATACGCATCGGGCATGAGCGAACACATTATTGGGTCGTGGATGCGCGAGCGCGGCACCCGCGACCGCGTGCTTGTGGCAACCAAGGTGGGTCGCCACGCTGACTCGCCGGGACTCTCCGCGCGCAGCATTCGCGAGGGAGTCGAGGCCTCGCTAGCGCGCCTCCAATCCGACCACATCGACCTGCTCTACTTCCATGCGGAAGACCCGACAGTTCCTCTCGTCGACAGCCTCACCGTGGTGGGCGATCTCATCGCCGAGGGCAAGGTTCGCGCTCTGGGTGCGTCTAACTTCTCGCTGCCCACACTGTTGGCGGCGCGCATCCTCGCAGCAACGGGACTGCCCCGCATCGAAGCAGTCGCGTGGGAGTACTCGCTGCTTCGCCGAGACATTGTGACTGCCGAGACTGCCGAGTTCTTGGCCGATCAGGCGATGTCGTTGATGCCCTACTTCGTTCTCGCGCACGGATATCTGGGGGCGTTCCGTGATGTGAAGGCGCATCCGGAATCCGAGGACGTGCGGCTGCGCCGGGCATCCGCTCATGTGGGTCGTCGCTCTCACGCGCTACTCAAGACGCTCGACTCCATCGCGGCGAACCACAGCGTTGACATCTCGACAATCGCTCTGGCTTGGGTGCTGAATCATCCGGCTTTGGGATGCGCATCCATCGGCCCCGAATCGGTGGATCAGCTAGACGGGCTCATGCGGGCGACGCAGGTTGCGTTGACGCGGCACGAGCTCGCCGAACTCGAGCGCGCGTAACTCTTACCGTTCCCGTGCGAGCCACCCAACGCGGGTCGGTAGGCTTAGCGACCGTATGACTACGTCCGTGCCCCTTCCCCTCGACCTGCCCGACCTCAATTTTGTTGCCGCTGGTGGTTCGACTTTTCGACGAACGGTTTTGCCGTGCGGAGTGCGAATCCTCAGCGAACTCGTTCCGGGATCTCGCTCGGTCACCCTGGGTTATTGGGTGGCAGTTGGTTCCCGCGACGAAGTGCCCGCCTCGCACGACGGCGACGGATCTCACCCGGCCAGTCTCGGGTCCACGCACTTTCTCGAGCACCTGCTCTTCAAAGGCACGCCGACCCGGTCTGCGTTCGACATCGCCGTTGCGTTTGATTCGGTGGGTGGCGAACACAACGCACTCACCGCGAAAGAGCACACGTGCTACTACGCCAAGGTGCGCGATACCGACCTGAGCATGGCGGTCGATGTGATGTGCGACATGATCGCCTCGAGTGTCATCGACAAAGACGAGTTCGAACTCGAACGAGACGTCATTCTCGAGGAACTCGCGATGGCCGATGACGACCCGGGCGACGTGGCACAGGAGCGTCTATACGAGGCCGTGTTCGGTGAGCATCCGCTTGGTCGCCCGATTGGCGGCAACGCCGAAACGATTCGCGCGGCAACGCGCGATGCGGTGTTCGAGCATTTTCAGGCAAACTATCGACCGAATGACATTGTCATCACGGCCGCGGGTGGGGTCGACCATGACGCACTCGTCGCCGGTGTTGTTACCGGATTCGAGCGCGCCGGCTGGGACCTCGGGCTCACCTCGACGCCCGTCCCGCGTCGGTCGACGACGTCGGCAGTACTTGCACCCTCACACGACATGATTTTCGTCGAACGCCCAATTGAGCAGTCAAACCTCATGCTGGGCATGCCGGGCATCGTCGCGACAGACTCGCGCCGCTTTGTGCAGTCCATCTTCAATTCGGTGCTCGGTGGCGGAATGTCGAGCCGTCTGTTCCAAGAAATTCGCGAGAAGCGTGGGCTCGCCTACAGCGTGTTCTCGTTCGCCTCGTCGTATTCCGATTCCGGAATATGCGGGTTTTATGCAGGAACCTCTCCGTCGAAGGCCCCCGAGGTGACCAAGTTGATGTTGGCCGAATTGCACCGGATGGCCGAACACGGTATCACCGAAGTGGAGATGACTCGCGCGAAGGGCCAGATTGCTGGGGCATCCGCTCTCGCTCTCGAAGACACCGATACGCGCATGTCTCGACTCGGCCGCGCCGAAATCGCGACGGGCGAGTTCAACGATTACGACACCATGCTCGGGCTATTGAACCAAGTCACGACCGATGAGGTCGCTGCCTTTGCGGCAGAAGTCGCCAGCCAGCACATTTCTGTTGTCTCGGTCGGTAAGACAGATGAAGCGGCGGTGCGAGCGGCGGTGACCGCGTGAGCATGCCACACACACTGATTCTCGTTCGCCACGGTGAACATGTGGATGCCGAACACGGCGTCCTGGACGGCCCTCTCTCCGAGCGCGGCCACCAGCAGGCGAAGTTGCTCGCCGATCGTTTGGCCGGCGTCACCATCGACTCGATGTGGCACTCTCCGTTGAAACACACGTGGGACACCGCAACGATCCTCACCGACGTACTTGACGTGGAATCGACGCCGTCGGCGCTGTTGCTTCCGTGCGTGCCCTCGGGTCCGTCGAAGGCGACTCCAAAGGCGTATGACCCCTTCTTCGGCTCGGTGACCGACGAGGAAATCGAAGCCGGTAGCGCACAGATGAGCGACGCTGTGGGCGAGTTCATGGCGCGTGGCCGAATCGGCACGGTGGACCTGCTCGTCACACACAATGCCGTTATCGCCTGGTTCGTTCGTGACGTGCTCGGTGCCGAGGAATGGAAATGGGTCACCCTCAACCAGAACCACTGTGGCATCACCGTTCTCCAACAGAAGTCGGGTCGCCCGTGGACGCTCGTCTCGCACAACGACGTTGGTCACCTTCCCGTCGACTTGCGCTCGGGACTCCCCGAGCCGTACAGCCTTTAGGCTCAGCTCGACTCACAGCGCTTAGGCTTATCGAGTGACCACATCCGTAGCCGTTGTCGGCGCAACCGGCAAGCTCGGCAGCCAGTTGTGCCAGCTCATCCGTGAATCTGATGACTTCACGCTCGCCGCTGAACTTCGCTCGACAAGCGACCTGTCCGAGATGTTGGTTGCCGATATCGTCGCGGATGTCTCGCTCCCGTCGATTTCGAAGTCGGTCGTCGAGTTTGCGGTGACGAACGGCAAGAACATCCTCGTCGGAACCTCTGGTTGGTCGTCGTCGCGAATTGCGTCGATGGATGCCCTCTTCGCGGCCCACCCGAATGTCGGCGTGCTGTTCGTGCCCAACTTCTCGCTCGGTTCGACAATCGCTGCGCACGTGGCGTCTATCGTGGCCGAGCACTTCGAGTCGGTTGAGATCATCGAAACGCACGGTGTCACGAAGGTGGATTCTCCGTCGGGAACGGCCGTTGCCACCGCCGAGCGAATCTCGGCCGCACGCGATGGCGACATCTCAACGCCACACGCGGAACAACGTGCCCGCGGAGAACTCGTTTCTGGCGTCTCGGTGCACAGTTTGCGCATGCCCGGCGTTCACGCAAAGCAAGATGTCATCTTTGGGGGAGTGGGTGAGACCGTGACAGTCTCGCACCTCACCACGTCGAATCAGTCGTACGCGGCCGGCCTCATGGCATCGCTCCGCAAGACCGTCTCGCTGACCGGCGTTCTCGTCGGGCTCGACAAAGTTCTCGACCTATAGTGCGCGCGCGAATCACGACGATATTGTCCGTCGTCGGCATGAGCGCACTTCTCGTGCTCTACATGTGGGCGGCCGGGTTCCAAGCGTCACTGATGTTGAGCACGGGAGAGCCGGTCGTTGTCGCGATGGGGGCGGCACTCATCGTGTTCCCGGTCGTGGGTGCGTGGGCACTCGTGCGGGAGATTTTGTTTGGTGTGGGAAGTGCGCGACTCGCGCGCATCCTCGATTCGGAAAACGCGCTTCCATCGTTTGACGCACCAACTCGGCCGAGCGGTCGTCTCGACCGGTCGGCGGCGGACGCAGCTTTTCCCGCGTTTGCGGCCGAAGTGGATGCGAAACCGAACGACTGGCGCGCGTGGTTCCGGCTCGGACTTGCCTATGACGTGAGTGGTGACCGCCGACGTGCGCGGGCGGCAATCCGCACCGCAATCCGCCTGCAGAAGAGTTCCGCGTAAGTCGCGCGAAACGAACCGAGCAAATCGCCCGAGCTAGCGAATAACGCGCCCGCCCCGACGGGCGTATTTCTTTTCGCGGTCGACCTCGAGAATCGCGCGAGCAATCGCCCGCTCAATGCGCGGGTCATCAAATTCGAAACCGCTCGCGGTGAGGTGTGTGGGCACGACCTTCTGGCTGGCGAGAAGCATTTCGTTCGCGGCTTCACCAAGCAGCGCGCGCAGGGCGAACTTCGGTGTGGGCAACCAGTAGGCGCGGTGCAGTCGACGCGCGAGCGCGCGCACGACCATTCGGGCGGTTGCGGGCTCCGGGGCAACAAAATTCACGGGGCCAGAAATCGCGCGGTTGTTCATCACGTGCACGAATGCGCGAACTTCGTCGCGCAAACTGATCCACGGCCACCACTGCTTGCCGCCACCGAACGGGCCAGCGAGCGACAACGATGCGACTCGGCGCAGAGGCGTAAGCGCGCCCTCCGGGCCAATCACAATTCCGGTGCGGGCGATGACCAACCGCACGGCAGGGTCGACCTCGCGGGCGGCAGCTTCCCACGCGCGGCACACGTCTGCCAGAAATCCTGTGCCCTCGGGAGCGGTTTCGGCGAGCGCCTCGGAACCCTGGTCGCCGTAGATGCCCACGGCCGACGCGTTGATGAGAACCGACGGCTTCACTTTCGCGTGAGCAATCGCATCCACGATTTCGTTGGTCGCCGCAATGCGCGACTCGAGAATGTTGCGTTTGCGGCGGGGCGTCCACGGCATTTTGGCGAGGGATGCGCCAGCCAGATTGATCACAACGTCAACCTGACCCAGCGCATCCAAATCGAGTTCACCGACGCCCGGGTTCCACTGCACGGCGCGGGCGCGTGCCACTTTGTTGGACCCACCCTGACCGCGCGTGAGCACGGTGATGTGGTGACCGAGGGAGAAGAGTTCTGCGACAAGCGCTCGACCGATCATCCCGGTGCCGCCCGCAATGACGACGTTGAGTGATGCGGCCATGGCAGACCCCTTCGTTACTTCATGCGGCTACGTGCGAGCCTTTGTGCGTCCGACAATACCGGCGCGCGTGAGCAAGACATAGATTTGGCAGCCGAGGCAGTAGCCAAAAACCCCATTGAGGAACGCGGCGACGAATGCAAATGCTGCTGCGACGACGAGGCCGAACGGAATACCCACGATGGCGAGCACAATGCCGACGCCTGATACGAGGAATCCAATGAGCTGCGCGAACGTCGGAGGCTTCGGGTCTTCGAGGTGGTCGGGTGCGCTCAGTCGCGGACGAATGAAGGTCTTAAAGATGAGTCCGTATGGGTGACGGGCGATGCCGGCGAACGCGCCCCACGCGAAAATCGCGGTGATGATGGCGAGCAGGATGAACGCGGGATCCGTCAGGCGAACAGCCAACGTCGTGCCAGCCTCAACAGACGGGCCCGTCAGACCAAGCAACACGTCAATCGCGAGAAGGATGAACGTCAGCACGGCGCCGAAACGTGGGCCGCGCGGGTCGATGCCTTTTTGTCCGGGCTTTGCGGCCAGCGGGTTTGGCTTAGATGTAGTAGTTGCCATGGTCTCTCCTTAGTGCGATGTCGAGCGCTCGGGCGAGCGCCTCGGGTCGTGGTGCGCCACCGATGCGGGCTGCAAGCAATCCGGATCCGTCGATCACAAGCGTGGTGGGTGTTTGCATGAGCGAGAAATAGTTCGAGATGTCGGGCCGATTCGTCACGTCAATGTCGATGTGACGTACGCCGGGAGTTGCGCTCGCCGTCTGCGAGAGCAGCACACGCGTCGCCGGGCACTTGGTGCAGAACTCGGTCGAGAACTGCACGATCGTCGCCGAACTGCCAAATGGGAGGTCGCCCCGACGGAGACCCAGTTGTTCCGGGGTGACCAGTACGGAGTTCGTGGGCACTTTTGCGCGACCTTCGCGTGCGCGGATGAGAAACCCGACCACGGTCGCGAGCACGACGAGCCCACCGAACACGAGGGTCGCGGCGAGGGCATCCATCTCTCAAGGTTAAGGCGAATTCGCCGACGCCCCGGCCTGTGTGACGCTTCGTTACACTTGCCATTCGCTAGGGTGAAACGCGTGCCTGAGATTACCTTCCGCTCCGATGTGACCGTCGAGCTCGTTCGTTCGAGTGCCCACGACTCCGACGTGCTTTTTGCCGCTCGCGTCTCGACCCAGGGTGAGCAGACGCTCGAAATGTCGAAGGCCGACCCAGTTGAAAACGACGCGCGCGATCGCGGACTCATCAACTACCTCATGCGCGACCGTCACGGTAGCCCGTTCGAACACAACTCGATGACGTTCTACGTCGAGGCGCCAATTTTTGTGTTCCGCGAGTTCATGCGTCACCGCATTGCCAGCTACAACGAAGAGTCGGGTCGCTACCGGGAGCTTCGTCCCGTTTTCTATGTGCCCGGCCCCGAGCGCAACCTCGTGCAGACCGGCAAGCCCGGCGCCTACGACTTCGTTGCTGGTTCTGCCGAGCAAACCGAACTCACCGTGGAGGCGACCAAGGCGGCCTGCACGTTTGCCTACGAACAATATGAGCGGATGCTCGCCGCTGGCGTCGCCCGTGAAGTTGCGCGTGGCGTGCTCCCTGTGGCCACGTTCTCATCGATGTACGTGACGATGAACGCCCGCTCGCTCATGAACTTCTTATCGCTGCGCACCAAACGCGAGGGTACCCACTTCCCGTCCTTCCCGCAGCGCGAGATCGAGATGGTCGCCGAGAAGATGGAAACGTTCTGGTCGGCCCTCATGCCGATGACGTACGACTCGTTCAACCAGAACGGGCGCGTGGCGCCGTAGGCGCCCTCCATAAAGCGGCAACGTAGCGAGGCCACACGGTAACCTGTCTTCGTGGTAGAAAACCCCTTCGGACAAGTTCTCGTCGCCCTCGTGACGCCCTTCACTCACGACGGTGAAGTCAATTGGAACGACGTCGAACGTCTCATCGACGATGTCGTGTCGAACGGTGCCGATGGCATTGTCGTCACGGGCACCACGGGTGAGACCTCGACGCTGACGGACGCCGAGAAGGTCAAGCTCGTTGAGGTCGGCAAGAAGGTAGCTGGCAACCGCGCGAAGATCATAATGGGTGGTCCGTCCAATGAGACGGCACACGCTATTGAACTGGCGAAGAAGTCGGCGCAAGCCGGAGCCGACGGCATCATGGCCGTCACCCCGTATTACAACAAGCCCACGCAGGCCGGTGTCTTGACGCATTTCCGCATGGTCGCTGACGCGACGGAGTTGCCAATGCTTGTGTATGACATTCCCGGACGCGCGGGCATCCCGATTAAATACGAAACGATTCTTCGACTGGCAAAGCACCCGCGCATTGTTGGTGTCAAAGACGCCAAGGGTGACTTCAGCGAAGTGAGTCGCGTACTCAACCA
>CAZYYL010000049.1:0-7864 GCA_964651425.1 uncultured Microbacteriaceae bacterium
GTTGGCACCGAGAAGGTGGCTCTTCGCGCGCTGTCCGTCACGAGCGACCCATTTTAGCTCGCGCTCCAACTGCTTAGGAATGTTCTTTGTAGTCGACAACTTGTCTTCGGCGAAAAGGCCTGCTTCGATGCGCAGGGCCAAATCGACCTCTTCGGCCGCGTTCAGCAGCGGAACCTTACCGATTTGCTTCAGGTAATCCTTGACTGGGTCAGCCGTGGCTCCGGTGATCGCCGTGGAATAAACGGGGACGTCGTCTTCTTCGTCGCCCTGGGTGATGCGAATGGCGCCAGTCGGAAGTGGTTCATCTTTAGTGGACGCGCCAGGATCGTCATCGTCCTCGGCGTCATCTGACTCGGCCTCATCATCGTCAGCCAACGCCTTTTCGTCGATGACAACGACAACCGCCTCGACATCCGCGATGTCGAGATCGTCATCGAGGACCGCCTCGAGATCTTCGACCAGGACGTCATCGGGCTCTTCGACGTCGCCCTCGGCGGACGCATTTGCCTTGGACGCCTTTGCAGGCGTGGCTTTGTCAGCCGGAGACTTGGTTGCAGGTACCTTCGCAGCCGGAGACTTAGTTGCTGGGGCCTTCGCGGCGGGAGCCTTCGTCGTAGCAGTCTTTGTTGCGGGAGCTTTCGTCGCGGGCGCTTTTGCTGCCGGCGCCTTGGTTCCGGGAGCCTTCGCTGCCGGAACTTTTGCCGTCGGGGTCTTCGCCGAAGTCGACTTAGCCGGCGTCGACTTAGCCGGCGTAGCCTTAGCGGCTGGCGACTTCGCGGCTGGCGACTTCGCAGCAGGAGCTTTGGCTGTCGCCGGCTTCGCAGTAGGAGTCTTCGCGGGCGCCGGCTTGGTTGCGGGAGCTTTTGCTGCTGGCTTCTCTGACGCGGGTGCATCCGAGTCGTCTTTTGGTTTCTTCCCCATGCCGAAGAATGCCATGTCACGAACCTCGCTCGTCGTTATCTCACGTTGAAATGCCCCGAAGAGGCATACCGAGGACCCATGTCAAGTCCTCACGAAGAGGCGACTGGGTCCTCGTCCATTGTGCCATATCTCACCGACACCCCGAACCACGCGGGCGACAAGAACGCAGACTAGGAGGAAGACGAATCGTCCTGGTTGGGGCGTGCACTGAGGAATGCCTCGAGCTCGGCCGCAATCGCATCCGCGCTCGGAATTTCGCCTTCTTCATCGGTCAACGGCGATCGCAGCATTTCATTCGGCATGTTCTGCTTCATGTAATCGTCATACCGACGCTCTAGCTTGCGCACCATTTTTTCGAGCTCATCGTTCGTTGTGAGCTGCTCGTCGATTCGGGCCGTGAATTCGCGCCCTTCTTGACGGAGTCGGTCCGTGGGAAAAATCAGACCGGTCGCGGACGTGACAAACTCGAGTGCCGCCAGCGCCGCATTCGGGAACTCCGAGTCGGCCAAATAGTTCGAAACGAGCAGAACGAATCCGCTGACGTCGTGACCCGATGTGTCCAGTCGGTATTCGACAAGATGCATCGCGTTCGATGGCACCTGCGTGTGCGGTCGCCAGACACTCTTCGACTCGACGAGGTCACGCCGGTTTCCGCTGACGGTGACGCCGATTGGTCGCGTATGTGGCACGGGCATCGGAATCGCATGCACCCAGGTCGTCTCAGACACCTCAAACTCGTCGACAAAATCAACGACGGTGTTGCTAAATCGCTCCCACTTGAAGTCCGGTTCGTAACCCGACAGCAAGAAGAATTGGCGATTCATCTCATCGTGAACCAGGTGGATGGCCAGCCGAGGCGGCTCGTAGCCGGTCAAGTGATCTTGGTCGAAGTAGATGGTGGGTCGACGCGCACGATAATCAAGCAGCTCGTCCGGATCGAAAACTGCGACCACCGTGGACTTCATCACGTCCAGGATGTACTCCGTGAATTGCGAGACTGCCGAACCGGAATCTGTGAAGCCAGTGAGCCCGGCAACGAGCGGGAGTCCGCGCGGCACGTCGGCTTCGTCGATGACGAACTGCAGAAGGTCGTGGTCGCTGTTCACGTCTCAAGCCTACGACGAGAGTCGTCAGCAGGACCGCCCGTTAAAGAGTTTGTAACATCGAGACATGTCTCTCTCGCTTCCGTCGCTCCGTCTGCTCACCGCAATTCCCGCTTCGGCGGACGTCATCGTCGCGGGAATCGTTGACAAGGACGGCAAGCCAAGCCTGTATGGACTCCCCGAGCTTGAGTACCTCTCTGGCGTCATCGCTCGCACGGATGCATCCTCGGCGCTCGACAGCGTGACGCGCATCCCGGACTCCGACAACGAAACACGAACGATTGTTTTTGTCGGTTTGGGCAGTGCGCCCGTCAGCGCGGATTCACTTCGCTACGCAGCAGGTTCAGTTTTGCGCAAGGTCGCTTCGGCGAAGTCGCTCGTGTTTGCACTCCCCACTGACTCGATTGAACAGGCCGCCGCGCTCGCGGAAGGCGCCCTGCTCGGCGGCTACTCCTTCACAGAGTTCCAGACCGCTAAGCGTGACTCGACAAAATCGGTAAAGACAATTTCGATCATCACGTCCCACAAGTCGACGACCGTGATTAAGCGCGCTGAAGCCATCGCGCGGGCATCCGCTCTCGTAAAAGACCTCGTCAACACTCCCCCGAACGTGCTCAGTCCGGCCGAACTGGCAAGCCGTGCCGTTGCCGTCGCCAAGCCTCTGCAAATTCAGACGAAGGTCTGGAATGAGGCACAGCTCGAGCGCGACGGTTTTGGCGGAATCGTCGGAGTCGGCCAGGGAAGCTCACGGCCTCCTCGCCTTGTGCGACTCACGTACGCTCCCGCCAAACGGAAAAAGCACCTCGCACTTGTGGGCAAGGGCATCACCTTCGATACGGGCGGACTCTCGCTCAAGCCGGCATCCGGGATGCTCGGTATGAAGTACGACATGACCGGCGCGGCTACCGCACTTGCCGTGATTTGCGCCATCGCTGAACTGCAGTTGCCCGTCGCTGTCACTGCGTGGCTGTGCATCGCGGAAAACATGCCAAGCGGTACCGCGATTCGTCCGAACGACGTGTTGAAGATGTACGGCGGAACCACCGTCGAGGTGACGAACACGGATGCCGAGGGTCGACTCGTCTTAGCCGACGGGCTCGTCGCAGCCGAAAAAGAAAAGCCGGACCTCATCGTTGATATTGCGACGCTCACCGGCGCCGCATCCGTTGCGCTGGGCAATCGATACGCCGGAGTTCTGGGCGATGACGACGCGGTGCAGGCCTTCGTGAATTCAGCGACGGATGCGGGCGAGCAGTTCTGGCCTATGCCGATGCCGTCTGAGCTCAAAGCTCTTCTCAAGTCAGACGTCGCAGACCTCATGAACGCGAAGGTCGGCAACACGGCCGGAGGAATGCTGCTCGGCGCGATGTTCTTGCGCGAGTTCGTCAAGAAGACTCCGTGGGTGCACCTCGACATTGCCAGCACGGCAAACAACCCTGGCTCTCCCTACGGGTTCACTGGTGCCGGACCGACCGCAACGGCGGTGCGCGCGCTCATTCGCCACGCGGAACGCCTGTCTGGCAAGTAGTAGTCTGAACTCGGCTTAGCGCCCAATTTGTGGGTATGACCCACACATCAACATCGCTGGCATGGCCAGCACATTCGTGAGGAGTTCTCGTGGCGGATCACAATTTCGACTTGGTTGTTCTCGGTGGCGGAAGCGCGGGTTACTCCGCAGCCGTGCGCGCCGTCGAGTTGGGCATGAGTGTCGTGCTCGTCGAAAAGGACAAGCTCGGGGGCACCTGTCTCCACCGTGGATGCGTTCCGACCAAGGCGCTCCTTCACTCGGCTGAAGTTGCCGACGTTGCTCGTGACGCTGCTGAGTACGGAATCATCGCATCCGTTCAGGGTGTCGACATTGCCAAGGTGAACGCCTACCGCGACGAGATTGTCGCTAAGAAATTCAAGGGTCTGCAGGGTCTGATCAAGGCTCGGGGCATCACTGTCGTCGAAGGTGAGGGTCGCCTGACGTCTCCCACGACTGTCACGGTCAACGGCGACAACTACATCGGAAAGAACGTCATACTCGCAACGGGCTCCTACTCGAAGTCGCTCCCCGGTCTCGAAATCGGCGGACGTGTGATTACGAGCGAAGAAGCGCTCAAGCTTGACTACGTGCCTGCACGCGTCGCAATCCTCGGTGGCGGTGTTATCGGCTGCGAGTTCGCCAGCGTCTGGAAATCTTTTGGCTCTGAAGTCACCATCATCGAAGGCCTTCCTCACCTCGTCCCGAACGAGGAGGAGAACATCTCGAAGGGTCTCGAGCGTGCGTTCCGCAAGCGTGGCATCGACTACAAGATCGGCGTCCGATTCAGTGGCGTGACGCAGGATGACCAGGGTGTCACCATCTCGCTCGAGAACGGCGAATCCGTCTCAGCTGACTTGCTCCTCGTCGCTGTTGGTCGTGGCCCCTCAACTGCCGGTCTCGGCTTCGAAGAGGTCGGGGTCACCATCGATCGCGGATACGTCATCACCAATGAGCGCCTGCAGACGAACATCCCGGGTGTTTGGGCCGTGGGCGACATCGTTCCCGGACTTCAGCTTGCTCACCGTGGTTACCAGCACGGTTTCTTCGTTGCCGAAGAAATTGCCGGGCTCAACCCGGTCGTTATTTCTGACGTCAACATCCCCAAGGTCACTTACTGCGAGCCCGAGATTATGTCTGTCGGTCTCACCGAAGCCAAGGCCGCGGACCAGTACGGTGCGGACAAGATTGCTGCCTACGAGTACAACCTGGCCGGCAACGCAAAGAGCGAAATCCTGGGCACACCCGGACTCGTGAAGGTTGTTCGGCTCAAGGACGGTCCCGTCGTCGGTGTGCACGCCCTCGGCTCACGCGTGGGCGAAATGGCCGGCGAAGCTCAGCTCGCGGTCAACTGGGAAGCACACCCGGAAGACATTGCCCCGCTTATCCACGCCCACCCGACTCAGAACGAGTCAATGGGTGAAGCGTTCCTCTACCTGGCCGGCAAGCCACTCCACACGCTGTAACGACGAGACCCGTCGCTAAGCTTTTTTCGCACCTTCTTTACCTAGGAGAAACAAACTCATGAGCGAGTCCGTAAGCCTTCCCGCACTCGGCGAAAGCGTCACCGAAGGAACAGTCACTCGTTGGCTGAAGAACGTTGGTGACCGTGTCGAGGTGGATGAGCCACTGCTCGAAGTCTCAACCGACAAGGTTGACACCGAGATTCCTTCGCCCGTTGCTGGCGTTGTCGAGCAGATCCTCGTTCAAGAGGATGAGACGGTCGCCGTCGGCACCGTACTCGTCATCGTGGGTGATGGTTCTGGTGCCGGTGTGGCACCTTCGGCGGCACCCGCAGCAGAGGCCGTTGCCGAACCGGTTGCGGCTCCTGCTCCGGCGCCCGTTGAGGCTGCTGTCGAAGCTCCGGTTTCCGCACCCGCACCCGTCGAAGCACCTGCACCCGCACCCGTTCCTGCTGCTTCGGCTCCCGCTCCTGCACCCGCGCCTGCTCCTGTCGCCGCATCCGCTCCGGCATCGAACGGTCACGCAGCGCAGTCAGGATACGTCACACCCATCGTGCGTAAGCTCGCAAACGAGCAGGGTGTTGACCTGAGCAACGTCACCGGAACTGGTGTCGGTGGTCGAATCCGAAAGGAAGACATCCTCCACGCGGCTCCCGCCGCATCGGGCTCACGACCCTCCGCTGCCCCCGTTTCGCTGGGCGTTTCTCCTTTGCGAGGAACGACGGCTCCGCTCTCGCGTCTGCGTAAGGTCGTCGCCGAGCGCGCCGTCATCTCGATGCAGAGCACCGCTCAGCTGACGTCGGTCGTTGAAGTTGACGTGACGCGCGTCGCTGAGTTGCGTTCGCGTTCGCAGGCTGCGTTCCAGGCGAAGACCGGTCTAAAGCTCACATTCCTTCCGTTCTTCGCGAAGGCGGCCACTGAAGCTCTTCAGGCCTACCCGATCATCAACGCCAACGTTGACGACGACAACATCTACTACCCCGACCGTGAGAACATCAGCATCGCTGTTGATACGGAACGAGGGCTCCTGACACCTGTTGTCAAGGATGCGGGTGGACTGAACATCGCACAGTGGGCCGCATCAATCGACGACGTTGCAACGCGCACGCGTGAAAACCAGTTGAAGCCCGATGAGCTTGCCGGCGGCACATTCACGCTGACGAACACCGGTTCACGCGGCGCGCTCTTTGATACTCCCGTAGTGTTCCTGCCGCAACTCGCGATTCTCGGTACCGGAGTTGTGACCAAGCGTCCCGTCGTGTTAAACGTCGACGGCGCAGAGGTCATCGCGATTCGTTCGATGGTCTACCTGGCACTCTCCTACGACCACCGAATCATCGACGGAGCGGACGCGGCTCGCTTCTTGACCGCCATCAAGGCTCGTCTCGAGCAGGGTGCGTTCGAAGGCGACTTGGGTCTCTAACATTCACGCCGAAGTGCCTCGAAGCCATCAGGTTTCGAGGCACTTTCCTTTTGGGATGCGGGCCCAGCGGCGTATCTCTGGGTCACACACCCGCGTCATAGGTCTCTCGAATGACCCAACCTTCTGAGGTTCGCACAACTAGGGCGTCTACTCGACGTTCACCGGTTTCGCTCATTCCCTGAACTGCCACGAGCACGACATCGCCGTTTCTGCTCGTGACGCTCGCTGTCAGGTCTGACATTCTCGTGAAAGCCTCACCGAGATGACCCGCGAGAGCCTCGGCAACGACGAACGCGCGTGGGTCCGTGGACGGCGACTCAAGCGACGTGTCTTGTGGTGTGCTCACAGTGACCGCCATCGTGGGTGATTGTTCAGGAAGCGGAGTTGCCGGCGGCCCCGTGGGCATTCCGATCGCCACGGCGATACCAAGTGCACAAAGTGCACCGGCAACCCCGAAGAGGACAACTTTCTTGCGAGACCCGCCAAGGACGGTTTCTGCTGGTCGGTTGACGTTCGAAGGTCGGGTGATGCGAAAATCACCGGATGGACCAGCGCGGGACGAGAGCGGGTGAACCTGCACAACAAGGGGCACCTCAGCGTGTGGTCGCGGGCTTCGAAGTGATGAGGTCATGCCTCCGTGATACCCGAGGCCCCTGATCGTGCAAGTCGAATGCGACCGTGGCGTGTGCAGCGCATCCATTCATCAAATTGGGCAGAACAAGTCGGGGCGTAGACTTGAGGCGTGTTCGAAGTTCTGTCCTTAGGCGTGGGTGAGCGGTTCGTGCCCTATGCCGAAGCACTGGAGTTACAGCGGCAGATTCACGATGAGGTTGTTCGTGGTGAACGCCACGACACGCTCATCCTTCTCGAACACGAACCGGTTTACACGGCTGGCAAGCGCACAGAAGATGACGAGCGCCCTACAGACGGCACCTCCGTCGTTGACGTCGATCGTGGCGGAAAAATTACGTGGCACGGGCCGGGCCAGCTGGTGGGCTACCCGATTGTGCGGCTCCCTGATCCGATTGACGTTGTCGGCTACGTGCGTCGGCTCGAGAGCATGATTATGAATGTGCTTGCCGAGTACGGCATCGCCGGTCAACGCGTGGACGGTCGGTCGGGTGTGTGGCTCCCCCGGAGTCTCACCCACGACAAGATTGCGGCCATCGGAATTCGAGTAGCAAGTGGCGTGACGATGCACGGCTTCGCCATCAATTGCAGTAACTCCCTTGATGCGTATCGTTCGATCATCGCCTGCGGCATTCGCGACGCGGGAGTCACGACTATGTCGCTCGTCACAGGGAACACCATTACCCCTGCCGATGTTATGAATCAAGTCATCACTTCTTTCACGAATGAATTCGAGGTCGCACATGAACGCTCCTGAAGAACGCAAATTGCTGCGACTCGAGGTGCGCAACTCAGAGAC
>CAZYYL010000050.1:0-7858 GCA_964651425.1 uncultured Microbacteriaceae bacterium
GGGCGGGGCTCATTTCAGGCACCAAGAGTGGCAAGCCATTCACGGAATTCTCAATCGTTTACTGGTCCATCCAGGCCGTCCAAATTGATATCCCCTATCCAACGAGTCAGGAAATGCTTGACGATGTCTACGGTAGGGATGGCGAACTGTCGATCTTCTCGCATGCAAAAAACGATGACAACATCAGTTTTCCGGAGTATCGAATGATTGTTGGAAGCTGGAAGTCGGAAGTGACGTTCTCGAATTAATCTGTGCCCAGTTTTCGTGACTCGGCCGCGGTGCGCCCGGTGAGCGCCCGCGCCGCACGAGCCTTGGCCTCATCGAGAGTAACTTCGAGCAACGCGGCACGCACATCCGATAACGCCGCCGGCGTCATCGACAGAGTCGTCACACCCAAACCGACAAGCACAATCGCAAGATTCGGGTCCGCCGCCGCCTCACCACACACACCGACGGGCTTGCCCGCTGCATCACCCGCAGCACCAAGACGCTCGATGAGTCGCAGCACGGCCGGGTGCCACGGGTCTTGGAACGACGCAACCGTGCCAAGCATGCGGTCGGCCGCCATCGTGTACTGCGTGAGGTCGTTTGTTCCGATGGAGACAAAGTCAGCGGTTTCGAGGACCTGGTCTGCGACGAGGGCGAGCGACGGCACCTCAGCCATGACGCCGGCGATGCGCAATCCCATGTCTTTGGCGAGTCCGACGAAGTAGTCGGTCTCTTCGGCGTCCGACACCATCGGTGCCATGACCCAGAGTTCCGCATCCGTCTTGTTCTGCGCATTGACGAGCGCCTGAATTTGATCACGAAGGATGTTCTCCTTCACGCGCAACGCCCGAAGCCCACGCAACCCGAGCGCCGGGTTTTCTTCGTGCGCATTGTTCAAGAATGCGAGCGGCTTGTCGGCTCCCGCGTCGAGTGCACGCACTACGACCTTCTTGTGCGGGAACGCTTCGAGCAACTCGACGTACTGCTTCTCTTGCTGCTCGACGGTCGGCGCGGTGGCCGAATCCAAGAACAGGAATTCCGTGCGGAAGAGTCCGACGCCCTCGGCGCCGAGCTTCACTGCCTCGGCGGCTTCCTTCGGACTACCGAGGTTCGCGAGCAGGGGCACCTTGTGTCCGTCTTTCAACGCGCCATCCGTGATGGGTGCGTTGGACGCCGACAACCAGGCTTCGCGACGAACGAGAGCGTCGGCGATTTGGTCGGGTGTCGCATCCACCGTCACCGTTGACGACCCGGCATCAACCACGACCTGCGTGCCGTCGGCCAGCTTGTCTGCTCCGGTCACACCAACAATCGCGGGGATCGACTTGGCGCGAGCGAGAATCGCCGTGTGCGATGTGGGGCCACCATCGCGCGTGACGAGCGCGAACACCTTCGTGAAATCGAGCAGCGCGGTGTCGGCCGGCGCGAGGTCATGCGCCACCAAAATGAAGGGCTGGTCCGACTCAGGAACACCGGGTGCCGGCACGCCACGAATCTCCGCGATCACACGCTGAGCCACGTCTGCAAGGTCTGCTGCGCGCTCACCCATGTATCCGCCCATGCCTTCG
Source organism: uncultured Microbacteriaceae bacterium (assembly GCA_964651425.1). Lineage (GTDB taxonomy): Bacteria > Actinomycetota > Actinomycetes > Actinomycetales > Microbacteriaceae > RFQD01. The sequence goes on from CAZYYL010000050.1 coordinate 1,557, forward strand.
AGCAGTTTCTGAAACGCACCGAACGCGTCGAACACAGCGCGCTCGGCGGTCTTACCGGCATGGATGCGCTTCGCGACATCCTTCGCCAACGCGGGGTCGCCGGCCATGAGTGATTGTGCCTCGAGAACGGCCTGTGCGTCTCCGCCAGCTTTCTCGCCACGCGCCGCGAGCCACTCCCGCACGACGGCGAGCGCTTCGGTTGCTCGGGTTATCTCGTGCTCGGCGTCCTCGGTGCGCTCACGATCCGCGGGTTCCGTGAGTGGCTCAGGCATTCGCAACACGGGTCCGGCTGCGACGCCTCGACCGACACCAATTCCAGTGAGTTCTGACATGTCGGTCACCCTTCCCCTGCGCCGTTGCGTGTGCCCATTCGCTCTCAAAACGAGCGACTTTGGGTTTTCAGAATAGCCGAGGGTCAGGTTGACAAACAAACAAAAACGGAAGTAGACATAGACAAACAAACAAAAGCAGACACCTGCTTTTCGTCGAACACTGAGGTTCACATGTACGCACCAGAGCGCCACCAGGCCATCCTGGTTATCGCGCGTTCGGCCGGTCGCGTCGATGTGAAGTCCCTTGCCGACAAGTTCAACGTCACTCCCGAAACCATTCGTCGTGACCTCACCGTCATGGAACGTCGCGGTCTCGTGCAGCGTGCACACGGTGGCGCGATTCCGACGGAGCGCCTCGGTGTAGAGCCCGCGGTCGCCGATCGCGAAGCGGTCAATACCGCGGAGAAGCAACGGATCGCCGAGGCCGCCCTCACGGAACTCCCGGACGGCGGCTCGATTGCACTCGATGGTGGAACAACCACAGTACGTTTGGCCGAACTTCTCCCCACCGACATCGAACTCACCGTCGTGACGAACTCGATCCCGATTGCGGCTCTGCTCGCGACGCGACCGAACATTGAACTTCACTTGCTCGGAGGTCACGTGCGTAACCGCACGCTCGCATCCGTTGGCGCGTGGACCGACGCCGAGCTCAAGAAGATCTCCGTCGACGTGACGTTCCTCGGCATCAACGGCATTTCCGCTCAGCGTGGTCTTACCACGCCCGACCTCGAAGAGGCTCGAGTCAAGACCGCCCTCGCGAAGTCGGCTCGCCGCGTTGTCGTTCTGGCCGACCACACGAAGTTTGGTCGTGAAGATTTCGCCCATGTGCTCGACCTCGACTGTGTCGACACCGTGATTACCGACTCCGGCATCGACAACGAGCACGTGCTCGAAATCGAACTCGCCGGTCCGGATGTGGTGGTCGCATGATCATCACTTTCACGGCCAACCCGTGCATCGACGTCACTCTCGACGTGCCCCAGTTCGCCATCAACGAGGTCAACCGCGCTGTGTCGCGTCACAAAGACCCGGCCGGCAAGGGCATCAACGTGTCGCGCGCGCTCGCGAAGAACGGTGGCGCCACAGCCGCCGTGTTCCCGAGCGACAACGTCAACGGCGCCTGGATCGTCGAGGCGCTCGACACCGAGGGCATCGAGACTATCGGCATCAGCATCCATGACGAAGTTCGCACGAACATCACGGTCGTCGACGATGCAGGCAACACCACCAAGGTCAACGAAGCCGGTCCAATCATTTCAGCGGATGAGCGACGCGCCCTCCTCGGCGCAATCGAGTCCACCCTCGAGACCAAGCCCATGTGGCTTGTCGCCGCGGGAAGTCTGCCCCGCGGACTCGACAGCTCGTTCTATGTCGAAATCGGAAAGCTCGCGGCAGAACACGGTGTGCGTTTCGCTGTCGACACCTCAGGTGGCGCGCTGGCCGAAGTGGCACACGCCGGCATCGCCGACTTGATGAAGCCAAACCACGAGGAGCTCGAAGAGCTCGCCGCACGCGCATTGCCCACAGTTGAAGACGTCGCCGACTTTGCGCGCGGATTGCTCCACGACAACGACGCTGCCGTGTTGGTGAGTTTGGGCGAGAACGGTGCCCTCCTCGTCACGCACGATTCGACGATGTGGGCCGGTCACGAGCCGGTTGTCGCCGACAGCACGGTTGGGGCCGGTGACAGTTCTCTCGCAGGCTTCCTGCACGCCGATGTCGAATGTCGACGCACCGAAATCGGCGGCGCCGAGGGGCATACCCTTCGTTTGGCAACTGCGGTAGCGTGGGGCGCGGCCGCAGTGCAGCTGCCAGCAACGACGGTTCCTGGGCCTGAGAACATCACGATTGACCGTGTTCACACGAGCACACGACCCGACCCGAAAAATCGAATTGAGGACCTCCACGTATGAGCAACTCCGACCACACCGTTCTCACCACTGAGAACATCGTCATCGTTGGCCTTGAGGCTGACGACAAAGCAGAAGCGACCCGGATGCTCGGGCAGAAGCTCTTCGACGATGGCCGCGTGACCAACCTCGACGGGTTCCTCGAAGACGTTGCTGCCCGCGAAGCTCAAATGAACACAGGATTGCCCGGCGGCATCGGCATCCCCCACGCACGTTCCGAGCACGTTACCACGCCCAGCGTCGCCGTCGGCATCAGCAAGAAGGGTGTCTCGTTTGGCGCCGCTGATGGCCCCGCCGATCTCATCTTCCTCATCGCGGCTCCGGATGGTGCCGACGACGCTCACCTGCACATCCTCGCCGCGCTCGCTCGCAAGCTCGTGCACGACGACTTCAAGGAATCACTGCGGAAAGCCAAGACCGCAGCCGAAATCGCCAACATCATCACCGAAGGGGTAAAGAAATAATGAAAATCGTTGCTGTTACTTCGTGCATTACTGGAATCGCACACACCTACATGGCCGCCGAGGCTCTCGAGCAGGCAGCCAAGAAGGCCGGTCACGAAATCACCGTGGAGACTCAGGGCTCTGCCGGTTCGACCCCCATCCCACAGGTAACCATCGACTCTGCCGACGTCGTCATTTTCGCGTGCGACCTCGAGGTGAAGAACAAGGGACGTTTCAACGGAAAGCCGTTCCTTCAGATCGGTGTGAGCAAGGCCCTCGCCGACGCTCCGTCCGTGGTGGCGGCGGCCGTTGAAGCTGCAACATCAGGCAAGGCGCCGAAGGTCGGCGTCGAGGTACCTAAGGCCGCTCCGGCGCCGAAGGCGTCCAAGGGTGAATCCGAAGGCGGCTTCTTCAAGAAGCTGTTCGGAGGTCACTAACCACAGGTTTGGCTTGTCGTCCGTCATCCAGGCGGACGAGAGGTCGAAAAAAACTCGTCGCTCACCCGAGTAGGCGAGTGCAACATCCCCTATTCAAATTGACAAATGCAATGAGGCATTGGAGGCCAATTTTGTCTACATCAACAATGGGACCAGGAACCCGTCTGCGCCTTTGGCTCATGACCGGTGTTTCCTACATGATCCCGATCGTCGTCGTCGGCGGTCTGTTCCTCACCATCGGGTTCGCGCTCGGTGGCTACACGCTCGGTGACTGGGACTGGAACTGGCCCGGCTTCCTGTCGGCTCCGTGGGACTTGTCCTCGCAGCTGCAGTGGGCTCGCTTGTTCGCCAGCCTCGGTAAGTTCGGTCTGAGCTTCGCTGTTCCTGTTCTCTCGATGTTCATCGCGTACGCCATCGCAGACCGCCCCGGTCTCGTTCCCGGCTTCCTCGCTGGTTACATCGCATCGCAGAACGGTTCGGGCTTCCTCGGAGGTCTTATCGGTGGTCTTCTCGCCGGTGGTATCGCTTACTACCTGACGAAGGTCAAGCTGCCTAAGGGCATCGCTCCGTTGATGCCGATTATCGTCATCCCGCTGGTCGCGTCGTTCGTCGTCGCGTTCCTCATGACGATTGTCATCGGCGCTCCGGTTGCCGCTGTCATCTCGGCACTCACCGACTGGCTCGGAAGCCTGACCGGTGGAAACCTTGCTCTGCTCGGTATCCTCCTCGGTCTCATGATGGCCTTCGACATGGGTGGCCCCGTCAACAAGGTTGCGTACACCACGGCTGTTGGTCTCATGACCGACGCTGCAACCACGTCGAACCCTTCGGACCCCCGCCTCGTCATCATGGCGATCGTGATGGCCGCTGGTATGACCCCGCCGCTTGGTCTTGCTCTCGCTTCGGTGCTGCGCAAGAACGCGTTCTCGAACTCGGAGCGCCAGGCTGGTAAAGCTGCGTGGATCCTCGGCCTCTCGTTCATCACGGAAGGTGCTATCCCGTTCGCTGCTGCTGACCCGATTCGCGTGATCCCCTCGATCATGATCGGTTCGGGCGTCACCGGTGCACTGGTTGGTCTCTTCCAGATCGGTAGCCACGCACCTCACGGTGGAATCTGGGTTGCTGCCATGGTGTCGAACCCGTGGCTGTTCCTCCTTGCCATCATCATTGGTACGGTCGTGACCGCTCTCCTCGTTCTCGTCGCGAAGAACATCGGCAAGAAGGCTGGCGCTTCGGACGAAGAGCTGGAGGCATCGATTGTCTAAAGCCCAACGCACTGTCACCGTGGGGTCGAGCGTGGGACTCCACGCACGACCGGCCAGCATCTTTGTGCAGGCTGCCGGCGCGACTGGTCACGACGTGACCATCACGAAGGCCAACGGTGAAGACGCAGATGCCGCCAGCATCTTGTCGGTGCTTGCACTGGCTGTTGGCCACGGTGAGCAACTCGTTCTCGATGTCGAGGGCGACAACGCTGAAGCCGTAGCTGACGAGCTCGCAGCTCTGCTCGTGTCAGACCTCGACGCCGACTAGTCGCGCGCCGAGAGGGCTTGGGCCCCGGATCCCGCTTGCGGGTTCCGGGGCTCTCCCTTTTATGCCGGCTAAACACCGTGAGGTGAGATTTGCTGGCTGAACCCGCGTGAAGCGAATTTTGTAGGCTGAACCCCGTGAAGAGAATCTGGTCAAAGGCGCAAAACTCCCGCGCGTGGCACACCTGGAAACTCTTCGCCGAAGCAGGTGGCAATCTCTCCGCTGCCGGAATGTCGTTTCAAGGGCTCTTCGCCGTATTTGCTGCGGTGTGGATCGGGTTCCAAATTCTTGGCGTCACCGTCGGTAGCGCGCCCAAACTTCGCGCGGCCGTCATCTCATTCGTCAACTTGCAGATTCCCGGGCTCATCGCATCTGGCGGCCCCATCGACCCGGGCCAGCTCGCTGAAATTTCCGGGTGGGGATGGTCGAGCGCCATCGCCGCCGTATTACTCGTGTGGACCGCCATCGCGTGGCTCAACTACACGCGTATCGCAATGCGTCGCATCTTTCGCTTGAGCACCCCACCGGTCAACGTCCTACTGCTCAAGGTGTACGACCTCGTTGTCGCGCTCGTTTTTGGGCTCTTCATCGTCGCGAGTTCGGCAGGAACCGTGCTTCTGACGACCTTCATGGATGAGGTTGCCGCGTGGCTCGGCGACGCCACGGATTCGTCGGTGCGTACCGCTCTCGTTCAGGTCGTGAGCTTTGTGTTGCTCTACGGGGTCGACGTACTCATCGTCGGCGGAATGATTTACCTGCTGTCGGGCATCCCAATACCCACGAAACGGCTCTTCGCTGGCGCGGCACTCGGCGCCATCGCGCTCGACATTCTGAAAATCGGCGCCGGATTCGCGTTCCACAGCACCGGACACAACCCGCTGTTCGCATCCTTCGCCATCTTCATCGGGTTGCTGATTTGGTTCAACTTTGCGTGCCGCATTTATCTGCTGACCGCGGCATGGATCGGAGCGGGGCTCGAGCGCGACGGAATCGAGGCGGGCGACCTCGGTTGGGTCATCTCAAGCTCCCGCTCTCGCGCCTAGGCTGAATGCATGTCTGTTCGCATTGCCACCATCAACACAAACGGGGTTCGCGCCGCCTTCCGCAAGGGCATGGGCGATTGGCTCAACAAACGAGTAGTTGACATCCTCGCGATTCAAGAGGTGCGTGCGTCGACGGATGACCTCGTTGAGCTGCTCGGACCTGAGTGGAACGTGCTTCACGACGCCGCGACCGCGAAGGGGCGAGCAGGTGTGGCGCTGGCGAGTCGGGCGAGCGCGAGCATCCATCGCGTTGAAATCGGCCCAGAAGACTTCGACACCGCCGGGCGTTGGCTCGAGGCCGACTACACCGTGAACGGCAAAACCCTCACCGTTGTCAGTTGCTATGTGCATTCAGGCGAGGTCGATACTCCGAAACAGGATGAGAAGTGGAAGTTTCTCGACGCGATGGAAATCCGCATGCGCGAACTCGCCGCCGAGCGTGACTACGCCGTCGTGCTCGGTGATCTGAACGTCGGCCACCGCGAACTCGACATCAAGAACTGGAAGGGCAACGTGAAGCGGGCCGGCTTCTTGCCCCGCGAACGGTCTTATTTTGACCGGATACTTGGGCGTGCTGGCTCGACCGTGCAGTGTGTCGACGGCT
>CAZYYL010000051.1:0-7458 GCA_964651425.1 uncultured Microbacteriaceae bacterium
GGACATGTGGGAGTAGGAGGCGGACATGGCGACGACGACCGAACTCGAGAGCCTGGTCAACGTTCACGTCGAAAATTTCGTCGTAGACCGTCGTGTCGAGAATCGGCGGCACGAAGTTCGGACCGATGCCCTGAATCTTGTGCGGGCCGGGGTTTCCACCGTTGAGGATGGGCGACTCGGCCGGCTCGACACCAATGATCTTCACCTCGGGCTTGAGCTGCTTGAGGCGCTGCCCTACACCGGTGATGGTTCCACCCGTGCCGATACCGGCGATGAAGATGTCGACCTTACCGTCGGTGTCTGCCCAGATTTCTTCGGCGGTCGTCTTGCGGTGAATCTCGGGGTTGGCTTCGTTCTCGAACTGGCGAGCGAGAATTGCGCCCGGAGTCGATTCGACGATTTCGTTCGCCTTGGCGAGCGAGCCCTTCATGCCTTCGGAACCCGGTGTCAGGATGATCTCCGCACCGTACGCGCGAACAACGACACGACGCTCGACCGACATGGTCTCGGGCATCGTGAGAATGACCTTGTAACCGCGAGCCGCACCGATGAGTGCGAGAGCGATACCGGTGTTACCCGAGGTTGCCTCAACGATCGTGCCACCGGGCTTCAACGCACCCGACTTCTCGGCGGCGTCGATGATCGACTTGCCGAGGCGGTCCTTGACGCTGTTGCCGGGGTTGTAGAACTCGAGCTTGGCGAACACCGTTGCACCGGCGCCCTCGGTGATGCGGTTGATGCGCACGAGCGGCGTGTTACCGGTGAGCTGTGTGATGTCGTCGTATGTGCGGGCCACGATGTGCCTTTCCCTAATCGGTTTTGTTACGGGCAAGAAAGATGGTGAAACGTGCTCGCCCACTTCACGTGCGCGCACGAAAAGACTAGGCAATCGCGCGACACATTCCGAAACTGTGTTACGAATCCTTTCATTCCGTATTCACTGCTACCGTGACTCACCTATGACTTCGCCGGTTTCGAGTTCGCCCGACCTCACCATTCGTTCGGTGTTGGATGCGCTCGCCCAGCGTCTCGCATCCGCGGGAATCCTCGATTCGCACGTGGACGCCGAGTTGCTGGTCGGGCACGTGCTCGACCTCGGCCGAGGGGAACTCGCTGCCCAGTCCGCGCTCGACCGGAGCATCACATCCGCTCAGCATCAACTCATCTCCGAGCTGGGCGCTCGCCGGGCATCCCGCGAGCCCCTCCAGCACATCACGGGACACGCGTATTTTCGCAACCTCGACCTCGCCGTTGGCCCGGGCGTCTTCGTCCCGCGTCCCGAAACCGAGCTGCTCGCGCAGATGGTCATCGACCACGTGCGCTCGCTCGCCCCGGGTGACACACCGCCGCTCGTCGTCGACCTCGGCACGGGCAGTGGCGCCATTGCCATCAGCGTCGCGACCGAAGTGCCGTACGCCGAGGTGTTTGCCATCGAGAAAAGCCCCGACGCCCACAAATGGACGGCCCGCAATGTCGAGTCATCGGGCGCCACCAACCTCACACTCATCTTGGGCGATCTCGCCGATGCGCTGCTCGACTTGGACGGGCGCTTCTCGGTCGTCGTCTCGAACCCGCCCTACATTCCGGTCGACGCGATTCCGCGCGACCCCGAGGTGCGACTGTTCGATCCGGAGCTTGCCCTCTACGGCGGTGCCGACGGGTTGGATGTCGTTCGCATCCTGGACGGTGTCGCACGGCGACTGTTACAACCCGGCGGGATGCTCGCACTCGAGCACGGAGAACTGCAGGGTGAGGTAATCGCCACCATCTTGCGGGCGAGCGGATGGCGGGCGGTGGCGACCCACCGCGACCTGCTCGGGCGCGACCGGTACACAACGGCGCTGCGCTAAACGCCGGCGCGTAGACTGACCTCGAAATGAGCGCGCTATTCGACACCGCTGAACCCTCGCAGTTGCTTGAGGGAATGCGTCGTGCTCGACAGGCAATCGCCAAGGGACGACTCGTCGTGTTGCCCACCGACACGGTGTATGGAGTCGGCGCCAACGCGTTCTCACCGTCGGCCGTTGCCAGTCTTCTCGAAGCCAAAGGTCGGGGTCGCCAGTCGCCGCCGCCCGTGCTGATTCCCAGCGCGCAGACGCTACCCGGTTTGGCGATGAACATCCCCGATGTCGTCTCTCAGCTGACCGCGAAGTTTTGGCCCGGTGGTCTTACCTTGATCGTGGATGCACAACCGTCGTTGACCTGGGACCTCGGCGACACCAACGGCACGGTCGCCGTGCGCGTGCCCAACCACCCCATTGCGCTGGAGCTTCTCGCCGAAACCGGGCCGCTCGCGGTGTCATCTGCGAACCTGACCGGACAACCCGCCGCACGCACCGCGGCTCACGCAGAGCAACAACTCGGCCACTCCGTCGAGGTGTACCTCGAAGCCGGCGAGACGAACACCGACCCCAAGATCAGTGGCGGCGCATCCACGATTCTCGACGTCACGCCGTTGTCACGCGGCACGGGTCTCGCGCGCATCCTGCGACAAGGCGTTGTTTCGGCGGCCGATCTTCGCGCCGTGCTGGGGGATGACCTCGCACCCGACACCGACGAAGTGAGCTAACCCGTGCTCGCGCTCATGCTCATGGCCATCGTCTCGGCCGTCATCACGTTCGGAATGTCGTGGCTCGTGCTCCGTGTCAGCCACAAGTACCGTCTGTACCCGGCGATTCGCGCACGCGATGTGCACACGCGCCCGACCCCACGACTCGGTGGCATCGCGATGTTCATCGGCATCATGATCGCGCTCTTGCTCGCGAGCGTGATTCCTTTCTTCCGCGTTGTGTTCGCCCACCCCAGTACGGTGCTGGCGATCGCGGGTGCATCACTTCTCATCGTGCTCGTCGGTGTTGCCGACGACATTTGGGACCTCGACTGGACCATCAAGCTCGCCGCGCAGCTGTTGGTCGCCGGTCTCGTCGCCTGGCAGGGCGTGCAGATTCTTTCGCTCCCCATCGGCGGCCTCACCGTAGGGTCACCGTACATGTCATTCGCGCTGACGATTCTCACGATCGTGCTCGTCATGAATGCGGTCAACTTCATCGACGGTCTTGACGGTCTCGTCTCAGGTGTCTCGCTCATCGCCAACGGAGTGTTTCTCGTTTACAGCTACCTGCTCGCGCGTGAGACCAGTCCGTCCAACTACTTCAATCTCGCATCACTGTTGGCCGCTGTGCTGGTCGGTGCGTGTGCCGGATTCCTCCCGTTTAACTGGCACCGTGCTCGATTGTTTATGGGGGATGCGGGCTCCATGCTCGTCGGACTCCTCATGGCCACCTCCGCCATCGCCGTCACCGGACAGATTGACCCGTCCTCACTCGCGCGGTCGGAACTTCTTCCCGCGTTCCTGCCGGTTGTCTTGCCCTTCGCCATCCTCCTGCTCCCGATCGCCGACTTCACGCTCGCGGTGCTCCGCCGCGTGAGCGCAGGCAAGTCGCCCTTCAGCGCCGACCGCAAACACCTACACCACCGCCTCCTCGATATGGGTCACTCACATCTGCAGGCCGTACTCATCCTTTACTCATGGACCGCAACCGTGTCGATCGGCATGCTTCTCTTCTTCATCGTCAAGCCCTACTGGATCGCGGCCGTAATTCTCATCGTCGGCCTGATCGTCTGCACGGTGCTCACGCTCATGCCGTTGACGCGACGTCAGAAGTTCGAGCGCGCCGCGCAAACTCAGACCGGCCCGATTTCGACCGTCCCTCCGATGTTCGATGAGCTCGATGAAGCAGCGAACCCTTACGACGAAATCCCCACTCCCAAGGAGGACCTCCCGTGACCGCATCCGCCGCCGCATCAACACCCGTGACCCGCAATTCAGCAACGCCGGTTCTTCGCCGCGCACTGATCTTCGGCATCTCATTCACGCTCGGACTCGGCGTGCTCGCCGCAGTCACCTTTTTCTTTGTTGATGGCGTGAGTGGTGTGACGAGCGCACTTCTTGGCGCAGGTATTGCCGCGATTTTTCTCGGGATGACCGCCGCCAGCGTTCTCATTGCCCAGAAGTACGACATGGTCGTGTTCTTTGCGATTGTGATGGGTGCGTGGATTCTCAAGTTCGTGCTGTTTCTCGTGGCGGTTGTCCTTTTGAAGAACCAGCCGTGGGTCTCGCCGCTCGCGCTGTTCGTCGCTCTGATTGTGGGCGTCATCGTGTCGCTCGTCACCGACGTTGTTGTCGTCGCGAAGTCACGCATGCCCTACGCGAGTGACGTCAAACTGCCGGGCGCACGGTAAGGACTTCCGCTCAGCGGTACCTCGCCAATAGCAACCAATGGGATTCGTTTACCCCTCTTTTCTGCGTGTAGTCTGTTAGCGATTCGCCAGCGACGCGAGTCAACACCCACGCTCGATCGAGGAGTACTGCGCTGTTAGCTCACGCCGCCACCATGCTCTCCGCTTCTTCGGAAAACGGAGGCGGCTTTGTTGGTCCCTCGATCATGGAGTTCTTCCCTCCGGCATTCCTTCTCGTAGGCACGCCGTTTGAGATCAACCGCATCATCGCCATCCGCATTGTGATGGCCACGTTGCTCATCCTTTTGTTCTGGCTCGGCACGCGCCGCATGAAAGTTGTTCCGGGTCGATTCCAGAGCCTCATTGAGATGGGCCTCGACGTTGTCCGCGTGAACATCGCCGAAGACCTCCTGGGTAAGAAAGACGGCGCGCGCTTCCTGCCGCTGCTCACCACAATCTTCTGGGCCACGCTCTTCTTGAACATCCCGGGCATCGTTCCCGGCCTCAACGTTGCGGGTACGTCACTCATCGGTATGCCGTTGGTGATGGCGCTCGTCGCGTACGTCATGTTCATGTACGCCGGTCTGCGTAAGCATCCGCTGACGTTTCTCAAGGCCTCGCTTTTCCCGCCGGGTGTGCCGTGGCCGATCTACTTCTTGGTGACGCCGATTGAGTTCTTCTCGATCTTCATCCTTCGTCCGATTACTCTCGCGCTTCGACTACTCATGAACATGGTGGCTGGCCACCTTCTCCTCGTGTTGTGCTTCTCCGCAACGGAGTTCTTCTTGCTCGAGGCTGATGGCGGTTTCAAGCTCTTCGGAGCCGGCACCTTCGCGTTCGGATTCATCTTCTCGCTCTTCGAGATTCTCGTAGCCGTACTTCAGGCCTACGTCTTCACTTTGCTCACGACGGTCTACATCCAGCTCGCGCTGGCTGAGGAACACTAAACGCACGCTGGCAACCGCCAGAGTGCGCCAACACGGAAGGAAAACAACGTGGACGCCACAACCGTTCTCGCTGAAATCAACGGCAACATCGCCACTGTCGGCTATGGCCTCGCGGCCATCGGTCCGGCAATCGGCGTCGGCATCGTGGTCGGTAAGACCATCGAGTCTGTTGCTCGTCAGCCCGAGCTCGCCGGCCGCTTGCAGGTTCTCATGTACCTCGGTATTGCATTCACCGAGGCACTTGCCTTCATCGGTATCGCGACCTACTTCATCTTCACCAACTAGTTCGTCTCGTTTAGAGACGAGCGTCTTTCCGGAGGCATCATGCTCGCCGCAACCTCAGCGATTCTCGCGTCAGAAGAGACCCCAAACCCTCTCCTGCCGGCCGTCGCCGACCTCGTGTGGTCGTCGGTCGTGTTCGTTGTCATCCTCGCTTTCTTCCTGTGGAAGATCCTTCCCAACATGAAGAAGATGCTGGATGCACGTTCCGCCGCAATCGAAGGCAACATCGCAAAGGCCGACGAGGCTCAGCGCGAAGCCGAGGCAGCGCTTGCGCAATACACGGCGCAACTTGCCGAAGCGCGCAGCGAGGCCGGGGCCATTCGTGACTCCGCTCGTGCCGACGGTAAGAAGATTGTCGATGAGGCGAAGGATGCAGCATTGGCTGAGGCCGCTCGCATCACCGCGACCGCTCACGCGCAGATTGAGGCAGAGCGTCAGTCGGCTCTCGTCTCGCTGCGCACCGAGGTCGGCTCGCTCGCACTCGACTTGGCCGGTCAGGTCATCGGTGAGGCTCTCAACGACGACAAGAAATCGAAGGACCTCGTCGATCGCTTCCTGACGGAGCTCGAGAAGAGTCAGAAGGTCACGAAGTAAATGGGTAGCGCAACTCGGAGTGCGACGACCGCCGTTCGCGCGGCGCTGAAAAAGTCGTTGCCGGCAAGCCTCACGACAGCGGAGGCGCTGTTCGGCGCATCCACCGTCATCGGCTCGTCATCCAAGTTGCGTTCGACGCTGGCGAACCCTGCGATTGCCGCAGATGAGAAGGTTGCGCTCGTCACTCAAGTCTTCGGTAAGGGCTTCGACAAGGACGCCGCAGCTCTCGTGGGCGTGGTCACCGCTCAGCGTTGGTCCTCGGGTGACGACCTGGTCGCGGGCATCGAGGACCTGGCCCTTCGAGCGGCCGCGTCGTCGGTCAAAGATGCCGGCGTTATCGAAAGCGAAATCTTCGCGTTCGCTCGTGCCGTGTCGAGCGACAGCGAGCTCGAGTTGGCTCTTGGCAGCAAAGCGGGCAATCCTGACGCCAAGTCGGACCTCGCCTCACAGCTGCTGACGAAGGCGAAGGCGAACAAGGCCACCGTCGCAATTGTGTCTTCGCTCGTGCGCAGTCCGCGCGGTCGTCGTATCGGCGCACTCCTGCGTTTTGCGGCAACCACGGTCGCCGACCAGGGCGGACGCATTGTCGCCTCTGTCACGAGTGCTCAGCCGCTTGCGGATGCTCAACTCAAGGCCGTCGCCTCGACTGTCAAGAGCGTGTATGGCAAAGAGCCCGTGCTCGACATCATTGTTGACACGCACTACATCGGTGGCGTGCGCATCCAGGTCGGCAACGACGTCATTGATGGCTCCGTTGCCGCGCGACTCGCTGAGTTGCGCATCCAATTGGCCTCATAAATCAGACTTCACCACACACAAACTTCGGCGAGACCAACTCGTCGCGAGAAAAGGAAAAGACCATGGCAGACCTGAAAATCAGCGGAGACGAAATTCGTGACGCGCTGAAGGACTTCGTGCAGTCGTACAAGCCGAGCAAGGCGAGCACCAAGGAGGTGGGCTACGTCATCGACGCTGGTGACGGTATCGCTCACGTCGAAGGACTCCCCGGTGTGATGGCCAACGAGCTCATTCGCTTCGCGGACGGCACCCTCGGCCTCGCGCTCAACCTGGACGAGAACCAGATCGGTGTTGTCGTGCTCGGTGAGTTCACCGGCATCGAAGAAGGTCAAGAAGTCACCCGCACGGGCGAGGTTCTCTCGGTTCCCGTCGGCGAGGGCTACCTCGGTCGTGTGGTCGACCCACTCGGAAACGCCATCGACGGTCTCGGTGATATTAAGACGGATGGTCGTCGTGCACTCGAGCTTCAGGCTCCCGGTGTGATGGCCCGCAAGTCGGTTCACGAACCCATGCAGACCGGTATCAAGGCCATCGACGCCATGATCCCGATCGGTCGCGGTCAGCGTCAGCTCATTATTGGTGACCGCCAGACGGGTAA
>CAZYYL010000052.1:0-7078 GCA_964651425.1 uncultured Microbacteriaceae bacterium
CCTCACAGGATAAAACGGACGGGGCAAGTGCCCCAGATAGTCAGACTCGGAAAAGCCTTCCGCAACTCTAGCGGATTATCGCCACGGCGCTTTGCCCGCCAGATCGGCGAGCGCTGCGCCGAGGTCGCGCGCGGCGTCCAACACGAAATCGGGTGCGTTCGCCCTTCGTTGCGAACGAGCTGTGGCCGACGCGTTCCCACTCTTTGCGCGAGTTGTGCCTGCCGACTTCACACGGCCACCAAATGCCGACACCCATTCATCGACTACGGCCAGTGGCGCCACATTGAGTCGGTAAAGCCGGTGTTGACCTTCTTCTCGCACCGTCACCAGCCCGGCGTCGCGAAGCACTTTGAGCTGTTTCGAAACTGTGGGTTGCGACAACCCGGTCGCGGAAACGAGGTGCGACACGCTTGCTTCGGGCTCTTTTGTCGTTGATGCCGTGCGGAGAAGTTCCAGAATCGTGCGGCGAATGCTGTCGCTCAGCACCTCGAAAATGTCGGTCATGCGCACAAGGCTAGTGCGCCCGGCGTACGCGCGCCCGGCTACCATGGCGAGATGGAGAGACGACCATTCGTGCGCGCGCTATTGCGCGTATGGGTTCCCGTACGCGAGGGTCTCGAGTTCTTCGCCAACAACTCTCCTTCGCAATTCGCCCTTGCCGTCTTTGCCGCAATGATCCTCGCGTTCAGCTTCCTGTTCTCATTGCCATCCGCCGCGGCCGATGGCAACACGACGAGCTACGTGGATGCCCTCTTTACGGCGGTAACTACGGTGTGCGTGGCCGGTCTCACGACCGTCGACATGGCGACCCACTGGTCGCCGTTCGGCAACGCCCTCGTCATCATCGCGTCTCAGGTGGGCGCCATGGGTGTTCTCACGCTCGCGTCGATTCTCGGACTCGTCATTTCGGGTCGCCTCGGCCTTCGCGCACGCCTGATGGCCGCGGGCGACACCAACCCGCTGCGCCTGCACGCGGGACCGGTCAGCGAGGGTCAAGCCATTCGCTTGGGTGACATCGGTGGTCTGCTCGCCACCGTCGCCGTGAGCCTGTTATCGATCGAAGCTGTCATTGCCGTGGGACTTTTTCCCGGCCTGATGGCAGCGGGCTATGACGCCGCAACAAGCACGTGGATGAGCGTTTACTACTCGGTGATGGCATTTACGAACACGGGTATTGCGCCCAACGTCGGCGCTCTCGCGCCGTTCGCGCACAACTACGGATTCCTGGCGCTTCTGATGATCGGGGTCACCGCGGGCTCGGTGGGCTTTCCGGTCATTCACGCCCTGCGCACGAATTGGCGACGCCCGCACGCATGGTCGTTGCACGTGAAGCTAACGCTCGCCACGTGGTTCATCTTGTGGACCGTGGGCGCCGCGCTGTACTTGGTCGGCGAATTCGGCGGGTCGAGCCAGTTCGCTCACATGGCTTTGGGTGACCGGATCTTCCAGGCCGGTTTTATGTCGACCATGTCGCGCTCCGGCGGATTCAACATCATCAACTACTCACAACTCGACAGTTCCTCGTTGCTCTTGACGGACATCCTGATGTTTATCGGTGGTGGGTCTGCCTCAACCGCCGGTGGCATCAAAGTCACAACGCTTGCCGTGTTGCTCCTTGCCGGTCTCGCCGAAGCAACGGGGCGTCGCAGCATCGAGGCGTTCCACAAGCGCGTTCCGAGCGACGTTCTGCGTCTCGCGGTGAGCGTTCTCTTGTGGGGCGCGGCCACCTGTCTCATCGGCACGATGATTGTCAGTGAGCTGGTGGATGCGCGATTCGAGTTCATCCTTTTTGATGTGATCAGCGGGTTCGGCACGGTCGGGCTCTCAACTGGTGTGACGGCCGAAGCGCCGGACTCCGCTCAGCTCATCATCGCCCTGCTCATCTTTATGGGCAGAGTTGGTACCGTAACCATGGCCGCCGCACTTGCTCGACAGCAGGTCGGTCGTCAATTCACTCGGCCAGAAGAGAGGCCCATCGTTGGCTAAGAAACGCACTCACCACGACGACGCTGTGCTCGTTATCGGGCTCGGTCGCTTTGGCGGATCAATCGCAAGTGAGCTGGCTCGAACCGACCGCGAAGTTCTTGCCATTGACGAATCGATGGAACGCGTTCAGGAATACTCGACGATTGTCACCCACGCCGTTCAGGCCGACGTGACGTCAATCGAGGCCCTTCGACAGATTGGCGCCGAGTCCTTCGGGACCGCGGTTGTCGCGCTCGGATCTTCCATCGAGGCGAGCGTACTCATCACGGCAAACCTCGTTGAGTTGGGCATCCCTAACATTTGGGCCAAGGCCGTCAGTGAGGCGCATGAACGAATTCTGAAACGAATCGGCGCGACGCACACCGTGCAACCCGAGAAGGACTCCGGTGAGCGTGTGGCACACCTGCTCACGAACCAACTGCTCGACTACATCGAGGTGGAGCCGACTTTCGTCATGGCCCGCATGGTGTCACCATCCGTTCTTCACGGTAAGACGCTCTCGCAGGCGGCAACCCGTCGGGACTATCACGTCACTGTGGTCGGCGTGAAGAAGGTCGGTGCAGAGTTCACGTATGCGAGTCCCGAGACGCGGATTGACGTCAACGACCAGATCATCGTCGGCGGTCACCCCGAAGACGTCGACGCGTTTGCGAAGCTGACGAGCTAGCTTCGACCCATCTCCTGCTGTCGTGCGACGGCGGCATCCGTTGCCGTGGTGAAGATTCCACGAATGTCGGCCTCGTCGAATGCGGCGATTGCGCGCTCCGTCGAGCCGCCAGGGCTTGTGACACGACGGCGCAACTCGGCGGGCTCCTCTGCGGATGACTCGAGCAGCTCAAGAGCTCCGGTGAAAGTGCCGCGCACCATCAGGTTCGCCTGCTCCCGCGTGAAACCCTTCGCGACGGCAACGTCGATGAGCTTCTCGATGAAGTAGAACACGTAAGCCGGCCCCGAACCCGAAATGGATCCGAGCGCGTCCATCGCCTCTTCTTCAATGACGAGCACGTCGCCCACTGTCTCGAAAAGCTGAACTGCGAGGTCAAGATTCGCGGGAGTCGTGCGCGTTCCGCCGGTGAGTCCGGTGACGCCTCGGCCCACGGTCGCGGGCGTGTTCGGCATTGTTCGCACGACCGGCTGCCCGCCAGGCAGATGTGCTTCCATCGTGCGTGTCGTCACGCCGGCCGCGACGCTCACCACCAGCGCATCTGAGTCGAGTGCATCGGCAATCTCGTCGAGAAGGTCAGCGACCATTGCGGGCTTCACGCCGATAATGACGACGGATGCGCCAGCGACAGCCACACGATTCGCGTCGGGATTCTCGGCCGTGGCAAATGCCGTCACGCGGAGTTCGCCGTCAAACTCGGCTGCGCGTTCGGTCGAGCGATTCGTCACGCGCACGCCCCCGTCCACGTGAACGTGTGGCGCAAGGAGGCCCGAAAGGATTGCGCGTCCCATCGATCCGGCGCCGAGGAGAGCGATGGTCGGCAGCTGCGTTTCGAGGGAGGTCATGCCGACCATTCTAGAATCGTGGAATGAGCACACACGGGGGAACCAAGGCCATCATCGCCGCACTCATGGCGAACTTGGGCATTGCGGTCACGAAGATCATTGCCTGGGCGTTCTCGGGTGCCGTCTCGATGCTCGCCGAAGGCGTGCACTCGCTTGCTGATTCGGGCAACCAGCTCCTTCTGCTTCTCGGCGGCAAGCGCGCTCAACGTAGCCCGAGCGCGGCACACCCCTTCGGATATGGGCGCGAGCGCTTCTTCTACGCGTTCGTTGTGTCGATCATCCTGTTCACCATCGGTGGCGTGTTCTCGATCTATGAAGGCATCAACAAGCTCCAGCACCCACACGAACTCGAAATGTGGTGGCTGCCAATGCTTGTGCTCGCCATCTCGATCGGACTCGAATCATTCAGCCTGCGCACGGCAATCAAAGAGTCGAACCCGCTTCGGGGCAACGCGTCGTGGGTTCAGTTCATCCGCCACGCGAAGGCGCCCGAGCTCCCCGTCGTTCTGCTCGAGGACGTCGCTGCTCTGCTCGGACTCTTGTTCGCGTTCGTTGGAATCGGCCTCACGGTCATCACGGGCAACGGCGTTTTTGACGCCATCGGAACGCTCTTCATTGGTGCCCTTCTCGTCACGGTCGCCATCGTGTTGGGAATCGAGACCAAGTCGCTGCTCGTCGGCGAAGGTGCTCGACCCGAGGACCACACCGCCATCGCCAAGGCGATTGAAGATTCGTCGGCCGTCACCGAACTCATCCACATGAAGACGCTGTACCTCGGGCCCGACGAACTACTCGTTGCCGCCAAAGTGGGCTTCGGGCCGACGGCCAAGCTCGTTGATGTCGCCGCCGAAATCGATGCGATCGAACGGCGCATTCGTTCGATCGTTCCCGTCGCACGCGTGATCTACATCGAGCCCGACGTGTTTCGTCCGGCGGGCAAGTCGGCACCGTCGACCGAGGCGATTGTCGTTCGCGGGCGCGACTAGGTTTCGCGGCTAATCTGCTCGTCGCGCTCTCGCCGGCTGTCACCATGGGTGTCGAAATGGCAACGAGCCCGGCGTTCAGGGGGGAAGCCGGGCTCGTTGGTCTCTGACGGCATTCCCTGAGGGCGCCGAAGCTGTCGGGTCTCGATGACCCGCACCAATTTTGGCGCAAAACTAAAATCGATACAGGATATTTCGCAACTTTACGTCGCGTGATGAGCCGAAATTGCGGCTCACGTTCGGCTTTTGCCCTGTTTTTGAACAGGGCTCTCTGTGTCCGCCTAGTCGCGACCGGGTCGACTGGCGAAAAAGTCGGTCAGGAGTTGAGCACAAGCGTCCGCTTCCACGCCCGCAATAACTTCAACTCGGTGATTGAGTCGTCGGTCGCGCAACAAATCGAAGACCGATCCGGACGCGCCAGCCTTTTCATCCCAGGCGCCAAATACAACGGTCGGGATGCGCGCCGCGAGAATTGCGCCGGCACACATGACACACGGTTCCAACGTGACGACGAGCGTGCAGCCGTCGAGGCGCCACTCGTTGTTGCTCTGCGAGTCACCCGGTTGAGCCGCGTGACCGTTTCGTGCCGCGGCCGCCCGGCGTATCGCCAGCACCTCGGCGTGGGCGGTCGGGTCACCCGTGGCCTCGCGCTCGTTGCGCGCCTGGCCGATGACCTCGCCGTTTTCGTCAATCACGAGAGCCGCCACGGGAACGTCGCCGGTGGCCGACGTGAGTCGCGCATCCTCGATGCATCGATGCATCAGGTCGATGTGCGTGCGCGCTACCGAGGTCATGCCACAAGGGTACGCGTAGGGTAAGAATCATGAGCGTCACCGTGGTTGAGCATCCTCTCGTTGCACACAAACTCGCTGTGTTGCGTGACGAATCGACTCCGACATGGATGTTCCGCCGCATGGTTCGCGAACTCGCCGACATCGTCGGGGTTGCCGCCACCGCGCACGTCGCAACGACCGCACACGAGGTGACTACTCCCGTTGCGCGAATGAGGGCCGCGACCCTGACCCAACCCGGGCCGCTCATCGTTCCGATTCTGCGCGCGGGCGTCGCGATGCTCGACAGTTTCTTGAAGCTCGTGCCAACGAGTGAGGTCGGCTTCTTCGGGACGAAGCGCGACGAGACCACACTCGTACCGGCTGTGTACATGGACCGCATGCCGGCCGACTTAACCGGCCGACAGGTCATCATCATCGACCCCATGTTGGCAACCGGCGGATCGCTCGTCATGACAATCGAGCATGTTGCTGCCCGCGGTGCAACCGACATCACGTGCGCTTGCTTGGTGTCGGCGCCTGACGGAGTTCGCGCTATCGAAGCCGCATTCGAACGATTCGCCACGGCGAATGGCGTGACCGGGCGCCTCTTCGTCGCTGTCATCGACGAAGAGCTCAACGACAAGGGGTACATCGTGCCCGGGCTCGGTGACGCCGGGGATCGGCTATTTGGCGCGTATTGAGCCGTGCGCTAACCTCAACTACATGACTAACCGTGTTCGCCCCGAGTCCGCCGTTGAGGTGACGGGATTTGTCGCGATGATGATGCGCGACGTGACCACGATGTGTTGTCGAATGTGTAGCTGCTAGGTCCTCTCCAGCCCACACATTCACTGCCGACACCTGAAATCAGGTGCGTAAACGGCGCTCTATGGCCTCTCCGGTCAGCGCCTCCGCCACATTGCGAATTCGGCCCACTCGACACACAAAGGATTTTCATCATGGCTGCACCCAAACTTGTCCCCGTTTCCGACGACACACCTCGCCCTTCAGTCAAGGCCGTGCCACGTGAAACAAAAGCCCGCGGCTTCGCGCTTTACGTTGGAATCGACGAGGCGGCTGCTGCGGAAAATGGCATCGACCTCACGCAAATCGTGACGGCTCTTCGCAACCTTACGGCACAGCTCGCCCCGGGCGCCGAAACGTATGCGGCCGTCGCCCTTGCTCCGGCCGGGTCGGGTGGCCGCGATGTTGACGTCGTTCGCCTGGCACTTCAAGAGCCCAGCGCTGTTGCTCGAAATCGCAGCGGCGACGAGACGGACCACGCCGACGCCTCGGGAGTTGTCGTCGACATTTCGCGCAAACGCGTTGTCATTGATGACGAAGTCGCCCCGCTGACATTCAAGGAGTTCGAACTCCTGCAGTACCTCGTGGTGCACAAGGGCGAAACGATTTCACGTGCCGAGATCATCCGCTCATTGTGGCGTGCGGATGACATCGATATTCCTAACGACCGCACCATCGATGTTCACGTGCGTCGACTGCGCTCAAAGTTGGGACGCTTCGAAGACATCGTGCGAACCGTTCGCGGTGAGGGGTACCGGTTCGACGTGCATCCTGACGTCGCCGTCTTGTTCGCGAGCGCGCCGAGCCCCGACGTCTTCTAGGCGGCGTACACCGACGCTCGGTTCACAGCGGATTCATAAGAGCAAGGCTTGTGCCTCGTTACCGTTTCGTTATAAAGTCACAGCAACGACCGTTTGCTGTGGCGGTTGTGAATGTGATTGCTAACACTCTTGGTGTAACAGATGCGGGCCCGTCCACTTTCGGCGGGCCCGTTTTCTTGTGCCCGTGAATACCCGTGACCCG
>CAZYYL010000053.1:0-6995 GCA_964651425.1 uncultured Microbacteriaceae bacterium
TCAGTGTGGGATGCTCCCCCGCCGGCTCAATCAAAATTGCGTGCGACTCGACACTCACGGTTGCCTTGGCGCGGTACGCCAAGCCGGCAATCGCGAGTCGCTCGAGGGGGTTGTCCCGCGGCGTTGTCGCCACGTACCAACAGTCAACGCTGAAGATGCGTACTCCACTTGACGTGGCGGCGACGGCCATGCCGTATGCGAGGTCACGGCGCTGACGTCGCTGCCAAGACAGGCCCATCAACACGAGTGCCGTTGTGATGAGTACGAGCACAATCGTCGTGCCGATGACTTTATCCACGAGTCACACCAGCCTTCGTGGGGGCGACACGCGCAGCGCAAGCCGCGACCTCGGCAGCCTCGACCACGCGACCGTCGCGCTTCGTGAAGTAGCCGTGGCGGACGGTGTGCACGATCCGTCCCGGCAGCTCAAGGCCGAGGTACGGCGAGTTCGTCGACTTACCGACGAGATCATCCACCGACATTTCATGATGCGCACCGGCATCAATGAAGACGATGTCTGCCGGACGCCCGACTTCGAGCTGTCCGGCGCTCGACCCGACACCACCAATTTCTGCCGGCGTTGCACTCATTACCCGCGCCACGTCGCTCCAGCTCATGAGGCTCGTCTCGACCATAGCAAGTTGAACGATGGACAATGCCGTCTCAAGTCCAACCATGCCGAATGCGGCGTCACTCCACTCGCATTCCTTGTGCTCAACGGGGTGCGGTGCGTGATCGGTTGCGACGATGTCGATCGTTCCGTCGGCGAGGGCGGCGCGAAGGGCGTGGACGTCTTCGTTGGTGCGAAGTGGCGGGTTCACCTTGTATCGCGCGTCATACCCGGTTGCAGACTCATCCGTCAGCAGCAGGTGGTGAGGCGTGACCTCTGCTGTCACGCGAATGCCCCTCGCTTTTGCGGCGCGAACAATCTCGACCGAACCAGCGGTGGAAAGGTGACAGACGTGCAGACGACCACCCGTGTACTCGGCGAGCAATACATCCCGAGCGATGATGCTCTCTTCCGCAACGGCCGGCCAGCCCGTGAGCCCGAGGCGAGCAGAAACCTCACCTTCGTGCATTTGCGAACCGATCGTGAGGCGCGGCTCTTGAGCGTGCTGAGCGATAACCCCGCCAAACGCCGACGCGTATTCGAGGGCGCGGCGCATGATCAACGCGTCGTGAACGCACTTGCCGTCGTCGCTAAACACGCGCACCTGTGCGCGAGACGCTGCCATGCCGCCGAGGTCTGCCAACGATTCACCTGCGAGGCCAACAGTCACCGCACCGATCGGCTGGACGGTTGCGTATCCCGCTTCTATTCCGCGTTGCCAGACCATCTCGACGACGCCTGCTGTGTCGGCGACCGGGTCTGTATTTGCCATGGGAAAGACCGTCGTGTAGCCACCGGCAGCAGCCGCTTGCGTGCCCGTGAGAATAGTTTCACTCGCTTCGAATCCAGGTTCACGCAAGTGTGTGTGCAGGTCGACGAGACCGGGCAACGCGCGCAACCCAACAGCGTCAATCACATCGGCACCATCGGCGCTCAACCCCGCACCGATTTCGGCGATGACCGAGTCCGTGACTCGAATGTCGGCGAGAGTGCCGTCGGGCAGTGTCGCTCCCGTGAACAGAATCTGACTCATGAGTTACGCCTCGTTTCCTGTCATCACTGCGAAGAGTGCGGCCATGCGCACGAAAACTCCGTTTGCTACCTGTTCGAGCACGGTCGACTGTGGTGAATCGGCCGCGGCCGAGCAGATTTCCAGCCCGCGGTTCATTGGTCCGGGATGCATCACCAGCGTCTTCTCGGGCAGTCGACCAAATCGCTCCGCGGTGAGACCCCAGAGTTGCGAGAATTCTCGCTCATTCGGAAAGTACGCTGCGTGCATCCGCTCTTTCTGCACCCGCAACATCATCACCGCGTCTACACCCTCGGCCAGCACCGCATCGACGTCGCTGGACGTCGACACAGGAAACGCATCCCGGGCATGCGGCAACAGTGTGGGCGGAGCAACGAGCGTGACCTTGGCGCCCAGTGTCGTCAGAAGCCAGGCGTTCGAGCGCGCGACGCGACTGTGCGCGATGTCACCAACGATGGCCACGTGGACATCGTCGAGGCCCTTCCCGCGCGAACCAGAACCGTGCAGTCGGCGTCGAAGCGTATACGCGTCGAGAAGTGCCTGAGTGGGATGCTCGTGAGTCCCGTCACCCGCGTTGATCACGGGTACGTCGATCCACCCGCTGTTGGCGAGCACATGCGGAGCTCCGCTTGAGCCATGGCGGATAACCACGCCGTCTACTCCCATTGCCATCAAGGTCTGCGCGGTGTCCTTGAGGCTCTCGCCCTTCGACACGCTTGACCCCTTGGCAGCGAAGTTGATCACGTCAGCAGACAGACGCTTCTCGGCAGCTTCAAACGAAATTCGCGTGCGGGTGGAGTCTTCGAAGAAGAGATTGACGACCGTTTGTCCGCGCAGCGCGGGGAGTTTCTTGTGGGCACGGTCGGCGGTCGTTGCCATGTCTTCTGCGGAGTCGAGCAACGCGATTGCGCTGTCGCGCGAGAGGTCGGCCGTTGAGAGCAGGTGTCGCATCATGCCTCCCCCGCAATCTCGATGAGGTCGTTACGATCGATCTCGAGCAAGTTCACGTTGATGCGTTCGGTGTGAGATGTCGGCAGGTTTTTGCCCACGTAATCAGCGCGAATCGGCAACTCCCGGTGACCGCGGTCGACAAGCACAGCAAGTCGCACAGCGCGAGGGCGTCCAAGGTCGGTGACTGCGTCGAGTGCGGCGCGCACTGTGCGCCCTGAGTAGAGCACGTCGTCCACCAGAACCACCGTCATGTCGTCGAGACCGAAGGGAACATCGGTGGCGCCACTAACGCGTGTGGGCTGCTCGAGCAGGTCATCCCGATACATCGTCACGTCGAGCGAACCAACGGGAACGATTGTCCCGGGTTCAATGTCCGCGATGATGTCGGCGATTCGACGAGCAAGAATCGTGCCGCGCGTCGGGATTCCCAAGATGACCAAACCGTCAGCGCCGCGATTGGACTCAAGGATCTCATGCGAGATGCGAGTCAACGCGCGTTGGATATCAGTCGCCTGCAGGACGGTTCGAGCAGTCACCTGACCCCCTTTCCCGCCTCACAGGACGGCCTTAAAGGATGTCGTACACGACGACCATACCAGACGGCCGACTCGGGTTGCTAGCGCGGCGTGCCGGCGATGGCGCTCAATACGCCGTTGATGAACTGCGGTGAGTCGTCAGTGCTGAGCTCTGTTGCCAGCTCAATGGCTTCACTAATGGCAACGCTGTCTGGTACCTCGTCATTGAACAAGACTTCCCAGGTGCCCATGCGCAAGAGAGCACGGTCGACAGCGGGCATCCTTTCGATGGTCCACGAACGAGCGTGCGTTTCGATTGACTCGTCGATCACCACTGCATTGTCGATGATGCCGTCCACGATTTCGCGTGCGTACAACCACGACGCCTCGCGGTCGGGTTCACTGGCCGCACGTTCGGCCTCTGCCGCCAGCGCATCCGCTAGTGAATCATGACGAACATCTGCGGCGAACAGGATGTCTAACGCGCGCTTTCGCGCCTTACGTCGAGCGCTCACGCTCTAGTCGTTTACGCGACCGAGGTAGTCACCCGTACGCGTGTCAACTTTGACCTTCGTGCCCTGTTCGAGGAACAGCGGGACCTGGATTTCGTAACCGGTCTCGAGCGTGCCCGGCTTGGTGCCTGCTGACGAACGGTCGCCCTGAAGTCCTGGTTCGGTGTAGGTCAGTTCGAGAACAACACTCGTGGGCAATTCGACGTAGAGCGCGTCACCCTCGTGAATCGCAATCTGAACATCCTGGTTTTCCAGCATGAAGTTCTTGGCATCGCCAACAACAGCTGCCGAAACCGACATCTGCTCGTATGTGTCCTTATCCATGAACACGTACTCGTTGCCGTCGTTGTAGAGGTACTGGAAGTCGCGGCGGTCAACGGTTGCCGTCTCGATCTTGGTGCCGGCGTTGTACGTCTTATCGACGACCTTGCCCGACAACACGTTCTTCATCTTCGTGCGCACAAAGGCGCCACCCTTACCGGGCTTGACGTGCTGGAACTCGATGACGTTCCACAGCTGACCGTCGATCTTGATGACGACGCCGTTCTTGATGTCTGCGGTGGTTGCCATGACTGTTCCTCTTACCTTGTGAGCCTAAAAAAGTGAATGGATGCGCGCCGCGCGCACAGTGTTCGAGTCTACCCGCGCGTGAGTTGAGTGAGCGCAAGGCGGTACGAGTCGAACCCAAATCCGGCGATGACCCCGCTCGCGACAGCGGATATAACGCTCGTGTGGCGGAACGTTTCCCGTGCGTGTGGGTTCGAGATGTGGACCTCGATGAGCGGCACACCCGCCGACGTCACGAGCGACACCGCGTCGCGCAACGCGTACGAGTAGTGGGTGAATGCCGCAGGGTTCAGAATGACCGGCGTGCGCGTATCCACCGCTTCATAAAGCCAGCTCATGAGTTCGGGTTCAGAATTTGTCTGGCGAACCACCACGTCGTGGTCAGGTGCATCGGCAGACAGTTGTGTCTGGAGGTCTTCAAGAGTGGCCGAGCCATACACCTCGGGCTCGCGAGTGCCGAGTCGTCCGAGATTCGGACCGTTCAAGACGAGGATGCGCATGGCTCGAAGTCTAACTTGCGACCTCTTGGTACGCGGCGAAGAGCACCGAGTCATCGGGCACGTTTACGGTGACTGGCTTGCCGATCGCGCTGAGCGTGATGAAACGGAGCATGCTCCCCCGAGCCTTCTTGTCTCGACGCATCGCCGCAAGCAAGGTGTCCCAGCGACCGGCACTATAAGTCGTTGGCAGACCAAGCAGCGTCAAGATGGCCCGTTGACGATCGACGACTTCTGGCGCGAGGTTCGACGTGAGCGCCGACAATTCGGCCGCGAATACCATGCCGACCGAGATGGCCGCACCGTGACGCCAGGTGTAGCGCTCGGCGTGCTCGATCGCGTGCCCGAGCGTGTGTCCGTAGTTGAGAATTTCGCGTTCACCCTGCTCGGTGAAGTCGTTTGAGACAACACGAGCCTTGACCGCGATTGCCTTTTCCACAAGCGTGCGGAACTCTGCTGATGACGTGTTCGTCGCGAGTTCGACATCCGCTTCAATGATGTCGAGAATCTCGGGGTCAGCAATGAAGCCGCACTTGACCACTTCGGCGAAGCCGGCGAGCTTCTCGTTCACGGGCAGACTGTCGAGCGTGGCCAGGTCGCAGACGACGGCAACGGGTGCAGAGAAGACTCCGACCAGGTTCTTTCCCTCCGCCGTGTTGATACCCGTCTTGCCACCTACGGACGCATCGACCATGCCGAGCACACTCGTGGGAATGTTCACAAAGCGAATACCGCGAAGCATCGTGGCCGCAACGAAGCCGGCGAGGTCCGTCACCGCGCCGCCACCGAATCCAATGACGGCGTCGGTGCGCGTGAAGTCAGACTGCCCCATGACCTGCCAACAGAATGAGGCGACCTCGACGCGCTTGCCCGCCTCTGCATCAGGAACTTCGGCGAGCAGCACCTGAAAGTGCGGGGTCAATTGCTCACGAAGTTCGGTCGCAGCTTTAGCGAGCGTGGGGGGATGAATGACCAGCACCTTGTTGGCACCGACGAGCGCCTCTGCCACGAGTGGCGCTCCCGCGTCCAGCAATCCTCGCCCGACATAAACGGAGTAGTTGCCGCCACCGGTCACATCAATCGTGGTGATGTCGCTCATGAGTCACTTTCTTGGTGTCGAATCCAGGCGGCAATCGTCTGGGCTAGGTCCGTCAGGTTCACGGTCGATGTGTCAAAATCGACTTTGGCGAGGGATTCATAAATCGGACGGCGTGCCTCGAAGATTGCGGTCCACGCGTCGATGCCGTCTTTAAGTAGCGGGCGTGAATTCGTATTAACTCGACCAGCGATTGCGTCGGGCGTTGCGTGCAAGTAGACGACGGGCAACGTACGCAGATCGGTCTGAGTTGCCTCATCCAAGATTGCTCCTCCGCCGAGACTCACAATGCCGTTCGTCGCCAGGGCCTCGCTCACATACTCTCGTTCAAGTCGGCGAAACTCCGCCTCACCTTGGGTCTCGAAGATCGTGGGTATGTCGCCGTGCGCGTCAGTGATGAGCCTGTCGGTGTCGACAAAGGGGGCGTCGAGAAGTCGGGCTACACGCTTGCCAATCTTCGACTTGCCTGAGGCCATCGGCCCGATGAATACAGCCCGCGGCCCGTTCATTTGTCTCGAACCCTAGTCAGCCAGGGTGCGCAATGTCGACGGGATGTTCGCGAGGTAGCTCTCGAGGTTGCGCTTGGTTTCGGCAATACTGTCGCCGCCGAACTTCTCAAGAACAGCGTCGGCTAAGACCAGCGCGACCATCGCCTCGGCTACAACTCCCGCTGCAGGAACGGCCGACACGTCAGAACGTTGGTGGTGCGCTGCCGCGGCTTCGCCGGTGCTGACGTCCACCGTCCGTAGTGCGTGAGGCACCGTGGCGATGGGCTTCATTCCGGCACGAACTCGAAGGACTGTTCCCGTGGACATTCCACCCTCGATGCCACCGGCGCGCCCAGTTTCGCGCGCGATACCCTCATCGGTCACAAACATTTCATCGTGAGCAACTGATCCGCGTCGGCGAGTAGTTTCGAAGCCGTCGCCAACTTCGACACCCTTGATGGCTTGGATGCCCATCAGTGCTCCGGCAAGTTTGGAATCGAGTCGACGGTCCCAGTGCACATGTGATCCAAGACCGACGGGCACACCGTACGCAAGAATCTCGACGACGCCACCAATCGTGTCGCCCGTTTTGTGTGCATCCTCGACCTCGGCATACATCGCCGCGCTCGTCGCCGAATCGAAACACCGCAGCGGGTCTACGTCAATCGCGGCCAGGTCTGAGATGTGAGGCAGAGGGGCGCCGTCAGGGACACTCACCGGACCCATGGC
>CAZYYL010000054.1:0-6946 GCA_964651425.1 uncultured Microbacteriaceae bacterium
CGACACCGATCGTCATCGGGTGAGTGCTCTTGACCGCGGTGTTCGAACGGAGCACGTCACCGAGGGTCACGATTTCGCGGTCGGTGTTCGGAATCTCGACACCGATCGCACTCTTGCCCGGAATCGGCGAGAGGATGCGAACTTCGTTCGAGGCGACTGCATAGGAGAGGTTCTTCGACAGCGCGGTGACGCGCTCGACTTTCACCCCCGGACCGAGTTCAATCTCATAGCGCGTCACCGTCGGTCCACGGTTAAAGCCGGTGACTTTTGCGTCGACCTGGAACTGGTCGAGCACCTTTGTAATTGCACGAACGACCTCGTCGTTTGCCTCGGAACGCGTCTTGTGAGGCGTACCCGGCACGAGCACGTGCGAAGCGGGCAGGCGATACGGAGCACGTGGGCCACTCGGCGCGGCGGCGGGCACGGGGGCTTCGTCACCAGAGGTCATGACCGAGGTCGGTACCTCCACGGGAATCGTTGCGTTCGTCGAAGCGCCCGGCGCTGGTAATCCGTCAACGGCCAACTCTGTGTCATTCAGTTGCGCCATCAAGTCCGTTGCGCTGAAGTCGGCACCGACATCGCCGACAAAGTCGAACTGATCGGCAGGCGTTTCATCGGCCGGTGTCAGATCGACGGCCACAGCGGCAGGGTCAACAACCACAGGAGTGTCGTACGCCTCCTTTTCGCGGCCCGACGGGTTACGTCGCCACCAAGGAAGGTTGCCATCATCGAATGGCTCGAGGTCGTTGAGCACGAGGCCCGTGTCCGCCTTTGGTTCTCGCGGGACATGCTCGTGCTCACCAAAGAGGTACACGTACAGTTCGCGAAATCGCGCGCCGATGTGATTCGGGGGCGTCTTGGTGATGACCAAAATCGACATGAGAAGAACAAGCGAACTCACCGCGACAGAACCCGCGGGCGTGATCACGGTTGAGAGCGGGCCGGCCACCACCCATCCGACAAGTCCGCCTGCCGCAGCGAGAGCGGGCATGCCGGCCGAGGGTTCGGGCTTCCCGCCGAAAATATGAGCGAGACCGGATGCGCACGCTACCAACAGCGTGAGGCCGATGCCGATGCGGCTGTTGTCGCTGACCGAGCGCGGGTGGAGGAAGAGCCAAATCGCAAGCAGGAGCAACACAACGGGCAGACCAAAGGCGATGACACCGAAGAGGCCGGCAACGGTCCAGTCACGAATAAGTGTGGCGATTTCATTTCCGGGAAGGAACCACTGAACGACCGCGCCCGCAATCGCGAAGAGCACGAGCAAGAACGGCACTCCGTCACGACGGTCTTCGGGCGCAAACTTCTCGGGACCGAGCATGCGAAACATCCCACCCGTGATGTGCGCCATGCCCATCCAGAGTCGCGCGAGCCCGGTGTGTTCAATCGGCGTGGGCGTTTTGGAGACACGCTTCGTCGCGGACGATGACGAACGACTAGACGGGCGCGCCGACGACCGTGACCGTGAGGACGACGATCGGCGCGACGATTTACGGGCGGTTGCCATGCCTACACGGTACGCGTGACCACCCACTCTCCCGCGGATTTACGGGCGAGTGTTGGCGATACGGCCAGCTACTTTTGCATCCACACTGTGGCGTTTCCGGGCAGTTTGCCGTCGACAATCGGTGCGCTCGAGAGCAGAACCTTGCCAGCCGGCAGTTTCACCGCGCGGTCGCCAAAGTTCGTCACACTGTGCCATCCGTTCGAACGCGCGAAATGCACGACGGACCCCTTGCTCCTTACCCATTCGAGCGTCTCAGTAGTCTGCAAGGTCTTGCGCAGGGCGAGAGCCGAGCGGTAAAGGTTGAGCGTTGAATCCTTGTCGCCGTCTTCCGCTTCAACCGAGAACTCGCCGAACCACGACGGCTGAGGCAAGTGAGCCTTGCCAGAACCGAATCCGAAGGATGACCCGCTCGTCTCCCACGGAAGTGGCACACGGCATCCGTCACGACCCTTTCGCTTGCCCGCGTCACGCAACCAGATTGGGTCTTGCAGAACGTCACCCGGCATGTCGGCGACCTCGAAGAGACCGAGCTCTTCGCCCTGGTACAGGTAGGTACTTCCCGGAAGTGCAAGCAGAAGCATCGTGGCGGCACGGGCACGCGACTGACCGAGTTCGCGGTCGATGGCGGGCTCGGTGCCGTTGCTGAGCAGCCACTTCTCGAGGTTTGCCTTCTGCGGGAGTCCGTAACGCGAGGCGTGACGAACCACATCGTGGTTCGAGAGCACCCACGTCGACGACGAGCCCGATTTGGCGGCGAGCTCAACATTGAAGTCGATGCTCTTTTTGAACTTCTTCGCTGACCACGGGGTGATCAGCAGGTCGAAGTTGAACGCCTGGCCCAAGGTCTCGGGGCTCGAGTAACGCGGGCGACGAGGTGCGGGCACCCATGCCTCGGCGACGGCCACGCGAGGCGGGTTGTACGAGTTAAAAATCTCGCGCCACCCGCGGTAGATCTCGATTGTGTCATCGCGGTCGAATAGGTGGTGCGTTCCATCCAGCGGGATGTGCTTGACGTCATAGTCGATGACCTTCGGGTACGGCTCCGACATGTCCTTCTTGAGCGCGTGAGCGACGTCAATGCGGAATCCGTCGACACCACGGTCCGACCAGAAACGCATCGTGTGCTTGAAGTCTTCGATTACTTCTTCGTTGTCCCAGTTGAAGTCGGGCTGTTCGGGCGCAAAAAGATGCAGGTACCACTGGCCAGGTGTGCCGTCCGCGTTGGTCGTACGGGTCCACGCAGTCGGACCGAAGTGCGACGGCCAGTCGTTCGGCGGAAGTTCGCCGTTCTCGCCCTTACCGTCGCGGAAAATGTAGCGGTCGCGCGCCGGCGAACCCGGCGCCGCCTTGAGCGCCTCTTGGAACCAAACGTGCAAGTTGGACGAGTGATTCGGTACGACATCGACGAAGACACGGATGCCCGCGTCGTGGTACGCCTCAATCATCTTGTCGAAATCAGCCAGAGTGCCGAGCTTGGGGTCAACGTCCCGGTAGTCCGCCACGTCATAGCCACCGTCGGCCAGCGCCGACGGGTAGAACGGGCTCAACCAGATTGCGTCGACGCCGAGCTTCGAGAGATAACCCACCTTGGACGTGATGCCTTTGACGTCGCCGAGACCGTCGCCAGTCGAGTCCTTGAAGGAACGCGGGTAGACCTGATACACGACGGCTTGACGCCACCAGTTCTCATCTCCGGCAAGAAAAACGGACTTGGCCATGACAGATTCCTTCGCGATGTGGTAGCTGCGTTGCACTCGACTTTTCTATCGTCGACGCGCGTCGATAATATCAGTCAGGCGACCATCGGCGCAGTCCATGGCGCGCATGACCGCGGGGGTTACCCTTGCATCGAACGAAAGGTGAACCCCATGCTCGCTCGCGAACACGAATGGGTCTGGGACTCGTGGTACGTCGTCGACGGTGACGACCTCCACGCGTTCTACCTGATGGCCCCGAAGTCGCTTGGCGACCCCGATCTGCGTCACTTGAATGCCCGCGTGGGACATTCGGTGTCGACGGATGCGCGCAACTGGTCACACCTCCCTGAGGCGTTTGGGCCGAGCGAGGGTGACGGTTTCGACAACCTCGCGACCTGGACGGGCAGCATCGTGCGCGACGGGGATACGTGGCACCTGTTCTACACGGGCATCAACCGTGAGACGCGCGAACGCGTTCAGAAACTGGGTCACGCGACCTCGAGTGACCTTGTCTCGTGGACGCGCACGTCGGTCGACCCGATTCTCGCGGCTGCGCATCCCTATGCCACATTGGCAACCTCGGCCGACGGAGCCGAGCACTTTCGCGACCCGTGGGTGTTCTTCCACGACGGAAAGTGGCACATGACTGTCACGGCGAACGAAACGAGCGGATGGGGCACAGTCGCCCACGCGACATCGACAGACCTCAACACCTGGAAATTGCACCCGCCACTCGTGCACGAGAGCCACCTGCGCCAGATGGAAGTCACCGAAACGTTGCAGGTCGACGGCAAGTGGGTGCTCGTGTTCTGTGCGGGCCCACGTGACATCGATATCGACGGCGTGACGAAGGGTTTCGGCACGTACTCGGTTCCCGCCGGCGGTCCAATCGGCCCATTCCATGTTGACCGCACCGCGCTCATCGCGGACGGCATCTACGCAGCGCGCGTCGTCGAGTTTGGCGGTGAGGTCTTGCTTCTCGGCTTCAATGACACCGGCGTACCCGGTGGATTCACGGGCGTGATTGGCGACCCCGTGCCGCTTCGCCTAACGGAAAACGGAACCCTCGCCGTTCGGTAAGGATTCCGTTTTCGCGGCATTCCACCGGCGGTAACCAGCGTCGCGTTCGTGGTCGTTACTTGACCGCACCCGCCGAGATGCCCGAGATGATCTTGCGCTGCATGGCGAAGTAGAAGATGAGAATCGGGATGACTGACAGAAGCAGGCCGGCCATCGCAAGACCGTAGTCCGACGTGTACTTTCCGTAGAAGACGAAGGTCTTCAACGGAATGGTCTTCTGGTCGGCGTCGTTCAAGACGACCGACGGCAAAAGGAAGTCGTTCCAGATCCACAACGCGTTGATGATGGCGACAGTCGCCGTCACCGGTCCGAGCATCGGGAAGATGATCTTGCGGAAAGTCTTGAACGGTGACGCTCCGTCAATGGCTGCAGCTTCGTCGAGTTCGAAAGGGATGTTCGAAATGAAGCCGTGGTAAAGGAACGTCGAGAGCGCCACACCGAAACCCACGTAGAAGAACGCGATGGTGAACTGATTGCCAGGCAAGTTGAGTCCGCGCTGACCGAAGAATCCCACGAACGGAATCATGAGCGCCTGGAAGGGCACAATCATCGACGCAACGAGCACGAGGAACGTGATGGATGAGAACTTGTTCTTCGTGCGCGACAGGTAGTACGCGAGCATCGACGACGTAATGATGATGGCGACGACGCTAATCACAGTGATGAGGAGCGAGTTACCGAGCGCCTGCCAGTAGCCCATCTTGTTGATGGCGTCGGAGAAGTTCTTCCAGCGCACTTCGAGCGGGAACCCGAGGGGGTCGTTGAGCACCGCACGTTTTTCCTTGAACGCATTCAGCAGAACGAGAAGGAACGGGAACGCGTAGAAGACAGCGAGTACCGAAGCGAAAATGAAGAAAAACAGGTTGATCCGTTTTGCGCGTTTCATCGCTGGACCTCCATTCGCTTGGAAATGATGACTTGGGTGAGAGCAGCCACCGCAATCACGAGGAACATCATGATGGCCTGAGCCTGGCCCGTGGCGAAGTTTCCGTAACCAAATGCCTCGCGGAACACGTGAAGCGAAATGAGCTCGGTCGTGCGGTACGGGTTACCACCTGTGAGCGCGAGGTTGAGGTCGTACGCCATGAAGCTGTTGCGCATGGTGAGGAACAGCGAAATCGTGAACGCTTGAGCCATGAGCGGAAGCTTGATGAAGAACAGAGTCTGCGAGTTGCTCGCACCATCGATGTAGGCGGCCTCGAGAACATCCTTCTCAACGCCCATGAGAGCGGTCACGTAGATGATCATCATGTAGCCCGACATCTGCCACACCGTGACGATGACCATGGCCCAGAACGCGGTCGTGGTATCGAGGAGCCAGTTCTCGGCGAAGATCGGGATGCCGGTCGATTCGGCAATCACGGGAAACGCTTGTCCGAAGATGAACTGCCAAATCAGACCGAGAATTACGCCACCGATGAGGTTCGGTACGAAGAAGGATGTGCGCAGCACGTTGACGCCACGAAGCGGGATCGTGACAAGAAGCGCGAGGCCGAAGGCGACCAAGTTGACGAAGAGGAGCGAGGCGGCGACGTAGAGAAGCGTCAGGACAAGAGAGCCCCAGAACGCTTGGTCACCGAAGGACTTTACGTAGTTGTCGAAACCGACGAACGTGTCGGAAGTGAACCCGTCCCAGTTGGTGAAGCTGAAGTAGAAGCCGCGTGCGAACGGGATGACGAGCACGAGCGTGAACACGGCCAAGGGGACGAACGCAAACACAAAGAAACGACTGAGTGATTGGCCTCGAAACTTCATTATTTCTTCCCCTTATTTGGCTAGGTTGCCCGGGGCCGCATGAGCGACCCCGGGCAACCCGGCTGGTTATTGCGAATGTAGCAGGAGTGCTACGAGATGGACAGAGTTACTTGGTCCAGGCTGCTTCGAGCTCAGCTGCGAGAGCTGCGCGGTCGATCTTGCCGTCGTAGTACTTCTGCATCGATGCGCCGTAGGCCTCCTGGAGACCCGACGGGTAGAGGCTGTTGACCCACTGCAGCGTGTTGCCAGCAGCGATGTACTCAGCGATTTCCTTGGCCATGTAGGTAGCCGGCTGAACCTTGAAGCCCGAGTAAACGGGGATGAAGTTCATGCCGCCCTCTTCGACCGGTCCCGACCAGTACTTCTGGCCAGCGTCGGTCGTGAGGAACCACGTGAGGACCTTGACAGCAGCAGCCTGCTGCTCAGCCGAAGCCTGCTCAGCGTCGATCATGGCGTAGAACGGAACACCAACGGAGATCGAGTTGTTGGCCTTAGCCGTCTCGTCGTT
Source organism: uncultured Microbacteriaceae bacterium (assembly GCA_964651425.1). Lineage (GTDB taxonomy): Bacteria > Actinomycetota > Actinomycetes > Actinomycetales > Microbacteriaceae > RFQD01. Next base: position 6,548 of record CAZYYL010000054.1, read on the forward strand.
GCTGACCGGAACCGGCATGATGCCGAATTCGCCCTTGGGGTCGGTGGTGAGGAGGTTCGGCTCGGCCCAGTTGCCCATGAACCAGAAACCGGTCTTGCCGGTTGCGAGGTTCTCGACACCGAGGTCGTAGTCCGTGTCAGCAATCGAAGCGGTCGAGATGCTGTTCTTCTTGAGCAGGTCGAACGTGTCGAGCCAGCTGTTGAAGGTAGCGTCCTTCGCGAGGTCTTCGGTGCCAGCGGTCAGCGCGTCGAGAACCTTCTGGTTCGACTCCGGCGTGCCACCAACGTTGGTGTGGAAGATGTTGGTGAAGTGAGCACCAAGCGACCACCAGAGTCCCGAGAAGTGAATCGGGTCAACACCGCTGTCCTTGACAGCTGCGAATGCCTCTTCGAGAGCCTT
>CAZYYL010000055.1:0-6846 GCA_964651425.1 uncultured Microbacteriaceae bacterium
AGCGATGTCGGCTTCGACGGACGCAGTTGTGGCGTCAACGTCGCAATCGGCGCGCAATCGGTCGAGATTGCAAACATGGTGCTCAAAGACTCCGAGGCTCTGGGCGGAACGACCGACCTGAATCTGCTTGGTGCCGGTGACCAGGGCATCATGTTCGGCTACGCCACGAACGAATCAGCAACGCTGATGCCAATGCCAATCTGGCTCGCCCACCGACTCAGCGAACGTTTGACTTTCGTACGCAAGTCGGGAGAGCTCGACTACCTTCGTCCGGACGGCAAGACACAGGTGACAATCGGATATGACGGCACAACCCCGCGCAGTGTGGACACCGTACTTGTGTCGACCCAGCATGGTCCGGCCGATCAGGTGAGCCTCGAACAGGTGCGTCGCGATGTCGCCGAAACGGTCGTTCGCGAAGTTCTGTCCCTCGTTCCCGGTCTTGATACCTCGTCGACCCGCATTCTCGTCAACCCGGTAGGTACGTTCGTGGAAGGTGGTCCGGGCTCGGATGCCGGTCTGACGGGTCGCAAGATCATCGTCGACACCTACGGTGGCGCATCCCGTCACGGTGGCGGTGCGTTCAGTGGCAAAGACCCGTCGAAAGTCGATCGCTCGGCCGCCTACGCACTGCGTTGGGTTGCGAAGAACGCCGTTGCTGCGGGGCTCGCCGACCGCATCGAAGTTCAGGTTGCGTACGCGATTGGTGAGCCAGAACCGGTCGGGTTCTACGTTGAGACCTTCGGCACCGGCCACGTTGACGACGCCGTCATTGTCGCTGCGCTTCGCGATGTCTTTGACTTGCGTCCAGCCGCGATTATTCACGACCTCAATCTGCTCCGTCCCATCTATCGACAGACCGCGGCGTACGGCCACTTCGGTCGTGAGCTTCCCGACTTCACGTGGGAAGACACGACCATCAAGGCGGACGAACTGCGTCGCGCCGCCAAGCTCTAGGTCGTTATGCCTCTACGCGTCGCGCAGGTCTTGCTGGACAGTCCGCTGCCACAGCTCGATCATCTGTTCGATTACGCCATTCCCGACTCTCTCGCAGAGGACGTCGTCGTTGGCGGCCGCGTGCGAGTGCCGCTACGCATGGGCAATCGACGCGTGGATGCGCACGTCATCCACATCGTCGACTCATCGTCATTCGGCGGAACGCTGCAACCAATCGATAGCGTCATCACGGCGGTGCCGATTTTGCCAGCACCCTTGTTCGACTTGGCTCGAAGGGTGGCCGATCGTCAAGCGGGAAGCGCGAGTGACGTGCTCCGGCTCGCGATTCCTCCCCGATACGTGCGAGCGGAAAAATCTTTCGTCCGTAGGCATCTCGAACCAGGCACGGAAACTGATTCCGTCGAACCGATCAATGCAGTTGACCGGGTCGAGCAAGCACCCAACGAACCCTTTGCAGACTTCGCGCCAGGAGAGTGCAGATCAATTCTCATGCCGGCTGGCACTTCGGAGAGGTTCGAGGCGAGCATTCCACGGTGGGTCGAGCACGTCGCCCAGGCGGCCGCGACCACCCATGCCGCTGGTGAGTCGTGCATCATTGTGCTACCGAGTTACCGGGATGTGGATGATGTCGTTGCGGCGCTTACAGAACTCGGCGCGGGAGCATTCATCGTTCGCTCTGATACACGACAGACTGGTGCAGAGCGCTACTCGGGATACCTTCGAACCCTTCAACCGGAACCCGTCATCGTGGTGGGCAATCGGTCCGCGGTATACGTTCCCGCGCACAACCTCGGGCTCATCATTCTCTGGGATGACGGAGACTCCGTGTTGCAGGAACCCCTCGCCCCGTATGCGCATCCGCGTGACGTGGCGTTGCTCAGCGCGCAACTCACGGGCGCGCGTCTTGCGTTTGCCGGATTCGTTGTTTCGGTCGAAGTTCAACGACTTGTCGACATGTCGTTCGCAACATCGTGGTCTCCGCTAAAGAAGGCATATCCCACGGTTGTGCCGACCGACTCCCTTGCTAACGAACAAAATCGGTCACGAATTCCTTCCGTCGCGTGGGCGCATGCCCGGGAACAAGCGAAGCTCGGGCCCGTGCTCGTGCAAGTTGCTCGACCCGGATACGCTCCAAGCCTCTGTTGCGCGAACTGTCGCGTTCGTGCTGTCTGCTCGTCGTGTTCCGGCCCGTTGGCATCAACATCGTCCGGTGCGCCGCCCACCTGTCGCTGGTGCGGTCAATTGAGTACGCAATGGCGTTGCGTTGAGTGTTCAGGCACGACGGTGCGACTCACCTCGTCAGGAACAGAACGTACTGCCGAAGATCTCGGCCGTGCGTTTCCCGGCACTCGAATCATCGTTTCGGATGGCGCACACCCGGTCACCCATATTGGTGACGAGCCGGCCGTTGTTGTTGCAACGCCAGGTGCGGAACCCATTGCATCTAGCGGTTACCGATCTGTGCTGATTCTCGATGGCGAATCTCATCGCTCGAGAGCCGGGTTGCGCGTCGACGAGAACGCCGTACGTAACTGGGTCGGGGCACTGTGTTTAGCTTCGCCGACAGCAACGTGCTACCTGACGGGCGCTGGTACTGACCTTGGCGCCACGATTGCGAGTTGGTCGCTCCGAGATTTCGCACGGACCCAACTGGCGCAGCGTCGATCCATCGGCTTGCCGCCAACCAAGAGAGCGGCGGTTGTCACCGGCCTAACGTCCGATGTTTCATCCGCGACGGATGCCCTACGCGGCATACCCGGAGTGAAGATCATGGGTCCCACCACGTCAGGTGAGGTAGCACGCGCAATCGTGCTCTTCGAATACCGAAACGGCGACGTTGTTTCGGCCGCGCTTCGCGCCGCAGTCGTCGTGGCCGCCACTCGAGGTTCTCGCCGTCGAACGAATGATCAACGCCCCGAGCGGGTTGTTCGGCTGCGCGTGCGACTCGATGACGCCGAACTGGAAGACTCAATCTGATGAAGATTCTCTTTGCGGGAACACCCGAGGTCGCCGTGCCGGCGCTCGAGGCACTTGTGCGCGAACACGAGGTCATCGCGGTGCTCACTCGACCCGATGCCCCAATCGGTCGCAAGCGCATACTGACACCGTCGCCCGTTGCTCTGACCTCAGAACGACTCGGCATCCCCATCATTAAGTCGTCACGAATCGACGATGAGGCAGCTTTGAGAATCGCCGACACGGGCGCCGAACTCGGAGTCGTTGTTGCGTACGGCGCACTCATTCCGGATTCGACGCTGCACGCTCTTTCCCGCGGTTGGATCAACCTGCATTTTTCCAAGTTGCCTGAATTGCGCGGTGCGGCCCCGTTACAGCGCGCGATCATCGCTGGTGCTCAGCAGGCACACCTCACGGTCTTTCACTTGGTCACCGAACTTGACGCGGGTGCGATCATCGACGTCGTGAGCGAACCGCTAAACGACGATGAGACCGCGGGCCACGCGTTCGAAAGACTGGCCGAAATTGGCGCGCAACAACTGTGCCGAGTCGTCGACGCAATTGATTCGGGCGAAGCCACCGCCATCGCGCAGTCCGGAATGGCAACCTATGCTCATAAACTTTCTGTCGCGGACGGGCAGTTGACCCCCGCAATGATGCATCGCGACGCACTCAATCGCTTTCGTGGTGTGACACCCGAACCTGGTGCGTGGATTGAATCCTCCACAGGTCGCGTCAAGCTTCTCGCCTGCGCGGTCTCCGACACCACCAACTCGCCTGCACCAGCAGAATTCACGAAACCCGGTTCCGTCTCATTTCACAACGGGTCGGTACACCTCGGATTCTCCGATGGGGAACTCAACGTGACTCAAGTGCAACCCGCAGGCAAGCAGGCGATGTCCGCCTCTGACTGGTTCCGCGGTATCCACTCACCAAAAGATTGGCGGTTCGAGTGAACTCGCGTGATGTTGCGTGTGAAGTCATGGCTGCGGTTCGCGAACGAGACGCCTACGCCAACCTCGAGTTGCCGGTCGTTCTGCGGCGCGCCCGGCTTTCGTCACCTGACGCAGGCTTTGCGACGGAGCTCACTTACGGAACGCTTCGCATGCGTGGGTTGTACGACGCCGCAATCGCCGTCGCGTCATCTCGATCGGTCGACTCGATTGATCCAACCGTTCTCGATATTTTGCGTTTGGGAACTCACCAGTGGATGACACTCGCGACACCCGCCCACGCTGTCGTCGACGAATCTGCATCGCTCGCTCGACGTCGCGCGAGCAAGGGCGCAGTCGGCTTCGTCAACGCGGTGATGCGTCGAGTGACCGAGCGCACGCGTGACGAATGGCTCACGCAAGTCGCAGCGAATTTGTCAGCAGATGATCAGCTCGCAGTTACTCAAAGTCATCCAGCGTGGATCGTGCGCGCGCTCAGAAGCGCTCTCACACATGAAGACCGTGCGGATGAACTCACCCAACTTCTTGAGGCGAACAACGAGCCCGCGCACGTCACGCTGGTTCGACTTCGCGGCAATCCTGCTGACACGAGCATGACGGCCGGCAAGTACTCACCTCGCGCACTGTCATTGCGCGGGGGAGACCCGCACGACGTACCCGATGTTCAGTCAGGAAATGTGCGCATTCAGGACGAGGGCTCACAATTGGCAGCGCTTACGCTGACGCGTGCTCAACCGATTCGTTCCGGTGAACGTTGGCTCGACATGTGCGCTGGTCCCGGCGGAAAGACCGCGCTGTTGGCTGCCGAGGCTCAGGATGCCAACGAGACAGTGTCGATCACCGCGAATGAGGTCCAGCCTCACCGAGCAGATTTGGTTCGCAACGCCGTTCGTGGCTTCGACAACGTGGGCGTCGTGGTGGGCGACGGGAGAGATTTTTCCGCATCCGATCCTCACGGGTTCGATCGCATCCTCGTGGACGCGCCTTGCTCAGGTCTCGGTGCGTTGCGCCGACGACCGGAATCACGGTGGCGCCGAACTCCGAAGGACGTAGCAACACTCACAGGCATCCAGTGGGACCTCATGAAGAGCGCCGTATCGGCGCTCAAGCCCGGAGGCCTACTGGCATATGTCACCTGTTCTCCGCACCTCGTTGAGACGCGTGCAATCGTCGATCGGGCCGTGCGCGAGCTTGGCGTACATGAGCTCAGTGCGCGAGGTGTGATTGACGGCATCGTGCCAACGCGCATTGACTGGGCAGGCACCGATCTGTCTGCTCAGCTCTGGCCTCACCGTCACGGCACGGATGCCATGTTCATCTCCCTACTGACGACGGGCGAATAGGCTCAGGCTATGGCGCGCATCAACCCGAGCATCCTGTCGGCCGATTTCGTGAACATGGAGCGCGATCTCGGTCGCATTTCGACCGCAGACTTCGCCCACGTCGACGTGATGGACAACCACTTTGTTCCGAACCTCACGTTTGGTCCGCAAATGGTGCAACGGATCCAGGCGGTGTCGCCAATTCCGCTCGACGTGCACCTCATGATTGACCGAGTCAACGATTTCGCTCCGGGGTACGCCGAACTGGGATGCGCATCGGTGACATTTCACGTCGAGGCATCGAGTGACCCCGTCGCACTTGCACGAACCCTTCGACAGATCGGCGCACGTGCCGGTCTCGCGATCAAACCCGGCACTCCTGTCGAGCCATACCTCGAGCTTCTTCCGGAATTTGACCAGTTTCTCGTCATGACTGTCGAGCCCGGTTTCGGAGGTCAATCGTTTATCGAAACGGTCATGCCGAAACTCGACGTGTTGCGCGCCGAAGCTGACCGAATCGGCACGAACGTGTGGCTTCAGGTTGACGGCGGCATCACGCTCGACACCATCGTCATCGCCGCGGCGCACGGTGCCGACACATTCGTCGCCGGTTCGAGTGTGTACAACTCTGGTGACCCGGAGGCCGCAATCGCAGGTCTGCGCTCGGCCGTTGGTCATCGTCGCTAACTTCACTCGCGGTAGCCTTGAGGGGTGAAAACCTTTGACGGACTCTTCGCCGAATTGAGCGCCACCGTCGCTGAGCGTCGTGAGGGGTCGCGAACGCTGACCGAGTTTGATGCCGGCGTGCATGCGATCGGCAAGAAAATCGTTGAGGAGGCCGCCGAAGTGTGGATGGCCGCCGAACACGAGTCCGCGGACCGCACGGCAGAAGAGATTTCCCAGCTTCTCTACCACGTGCAGGTGTTGATGCTCGCTCGCGGGCTCACCCTCGACGATGTCAACGCGCACCTCTAACGAAAGAATTTCATGCTCCGCATTGCCGTCCCAAACAAAGGGTCCTTAGCTGAGATCGCCGCGGACATGTTGTCTGAGGCGGGATACACCGGCCGTCGCGATCCACGCGACCTGCACGTCATTGATGCACGCAATGACGTGGAGTTCTTCTACCTTCGTCCGCGCGATATTGCGACTTATGTTGGATCGGGCGCTCTCGATGTGGGCATCACCGGTCGCGACCTTCTGCTGGACAGCGGATCTGAGGCGCGAGAAATTGCTGACCTTAGCTTTGGCGAATCGACTTTTCGTTTCGCCGGACCAATCGGAAAATTTGCAGAGCTCACGGATTTACAGGATGCGCGGGTAGCGACGAGTTACCCCGGCCTCGTTGGTGACTTTCTCGCCCGCCACGGTGTTACAGCGAAGCTGATCCGGCTTGATGGCGCCGTCGAGTCGGCCGTTCGACTCGGTGTCGCCGACGCCGTTGCCGACGTTGTCTCAACCGGGTCGACACTGCGCAAGGCCGGCCTCGATATCTTCGGTCCCGTTTTGCTCGAATCGTCAGCAGTTCTCATTAGCCGCGACAAATCCATCCCTGGCATCTCTACGCTCGAACGTCGTCTCAATGGCGTCCTCGTCGCTCAACAATTCGTTCTCATGGACTACGACTGCCCGCGGTCGATTCTCGAAGCTGCCTGCGG
>CAZYYL010000056.1:0-6818 GCA_964651425.1 uncultured Microbacteriaceae bacterium
GCGGAAGAAGTGGTTGAAACCAACTTCGTAGAGAGACGACGACGAGGCGTAGGTCGAGATGTGGCCGCCGACACCGATGCCGGGTCGCTGTGCACGGTGCACGAGCATCGCGGCGTTCCAGCGAAGCCATGCGCGGTAGCGGCGTTCCATCTCTTCGTCACCCGGGAAGTTCGGCTCGTTTTCCGGCGCAATCGTGTTGATGAAGTCGGTTGTCGGAACCATGGGCACACCGAGGTGAAGCTCCTTGGAGCGACGCAAAAGGCTGAGCATGATCTCGCGACCACGCTGGTGGCCGGATGCGTCTACGACGCCATCGAGGGATTCCAACCATTCGGCCGTTTCGGTCGGGTCGGAGTCGTGGTCAGTGACGGAATACGGATCCTGGTCGTTGACGGTCACGCAATGCTCTTTCTCTCAACGGGCGGGTTGTCCCGTGTGCGCTCCCCACAGGGCCGGATCTGGCTGTGAGTCGAAGGAGGGCAACGGAGTTAACACTACTGACGATTAGGCTTTCCTCACTACGACGCGAAAGGCAACACAACGATGATTCAGCCCGGAACCACTGCTCCTGATTTCACCCTCAAGAACCAGTTCGGCGAAGATGTCACACTCTCGCAATTCCGAGGTGTCAAACCCGTTGTTCTCGTGTTCTACCCACTCGCGTTCAGCGGAATCTGCACCGGTGAACTGTGCGAAATCCGAGACAACATCGGCATCTTTGCCGATAAAAACGTCGAACTTTTCGGCATCTCGGTTGATTCGCACTTCACACAGCGCGCTTTCGCAGAAAGCCAGAACTACGACTTCAACTTGCTGGCTGATTTCTGGCCGCACGGTGGCGTCGCAGATTCGTATGGCGTGTTCCTTCCTGAACGCGGTATCGCTAATCGTGCGACCATCGTGATTGGCACCGATGGCGTGGTAACGGAGAGCTTCATCACTGAACCAGGTCAGCCACGCGAGTTCGCTGCCTATCAGAACGCTCTGGCTCAGCTCTAGTCGCAACCTATTCGCAGGCGCGGCACAGCTTTGGGTGTGAGACCGGCTAAGCTTATGACTCGTTAAGAGGGCCTTTAGCTCAGTTGGTAGAGCGCCACGTTTACACCGTGGATGTCATCGGTTCGAGCCCGGTAGGGCCCACTTATTGAGGAGGGGACGATTGTGGATTCCGCACGAGAGCCCCTGCCGGCATTCGTAGATCCGAGCCTCATTGAGGTGCCGTTTGAGGTTGCCGTGCTGGGGTCGCCGCGCGTGAGTTCGAGCGATGCAACCCGCGCTTTTGATGACAACGATGTGATGCATGCACTGCTCGACCATCGCGGTGACGACGTTGCTCCGGCCGGGTCATCGCAGGCTCAGCCCAAGCGCGAAGCTCGGGCCGCAGCCAGACTTGCCGCTAAGCAGGCGACTGAGGCTGCACGCCTCGCGGCAGCCCAGGCTAAAACTGCCGCAAAACAAGCCAAGTTGGATGCAAAGTCCGAGGCGAAACTCGCCCGGCGCGGGGGTGACGTTGTTGTTGCCGACATCGAATCGAACGCGACGGTGGAACCCGAACTTGTCGAAGCCCGACGCGACGAGGACCCACCGAAGAAGTCCGGGTTGAGTTTCGACGAACTGATCGGCGGATCCTCCTCGTGATGACCGTTGGTGACCTTTGTCGCGTCGTCGACGAACTCTGGCCGGCCGAGGGCGCTGAGCCGTGGGATACGGTGGGGCTGGTTGCGGGTGGTCGCGCTGATGAGCTCACGCACATCCGCCTAACGGTCGATGTCACGCCCGAGGTCATTACCGATGCGAAGTCGGCGGGTGTCGATTTCCTGGTCGCTCACCATCCGCTGCTTCTGCGCAGTGTGACATCGATCGCCGAAGAGACCTACAAGGGTGCGTGTCTGACTGAGCTCATTCGTTCTCGAATCGGCTTGCTCGCCGCCCACACGAATGCCGATGGCGTGACTGACGGCGTCTCGGACGTATTGGCGCAGAAGTTGGGTCTCAAGTCGGTCACGCCCATCGTGCCGGGTCGAGCTGCAAATACGGGGATCGGTCGAGTTGGCGAACTCAGCGCACCGATTCACCTCGGCGAGCTCGCACGTGCGGTCGCGGATCTCGTACCGGCAACGGCCCAAGGCGTGCGCGTCTCGGGTGACTTCGCGCGACCCGTGCAACGTGTGGCGTTGTGTGGCGGGGCGGGCGACAGCCTGCTGAACGAAGACGACGTTCGGAACGCGGACGTGTTCATCACGAGCGACTTGCGCCATCATCCCGCCTCGGAATTTCGCGAATGGGCGAAACTTAGTAACGGCCCGGCGCTGATCGATGTGTCGCACTGGGCAAGCGAATGGGTGTGGCTCGACATTGCGGCCCAGCAATTGCGCGAGCGAATGCCCGGCATTACGGTCTCGGTGAGCGACGTGCGTACCGACCCGTGGGATTTCCTCGTCGTACAGTAGTAATTATGAAAGCGTCTCCCGCCGACCAGCGACTTCTCCTCGATCTGCAGGCGATTGATACGCACGTGCGCCAACTCGACTATGCCGTGGCGCATCTTCCCGAGTCGGAGACCATCACCGCGCTGCAGAACGAACTCTCGGAGTCGTCGGCGGAATTCATCACACGACAGGGCCACGTCGAGGACGCACGCATCGAAATCGAACGCATCGAAAGTGACGTTGCTGTTGTGAAGCAACGGATGGCCGCAGATACGGCTCGTGAAGCGCAGAGCTCCAACGTGAAAGACGTGCAGGCCCTCGAAGCGGAGATCGCCTCGCTCACAACCCGTCTCGGCAACCTCGAGGAGATGGAGCTCGAGGTCATGCAGCGGCTGGAAGACGCGGAGAAGAATCTCGCCGAGCTTCAAGTTGGTCGTGGCGAACTTCAGCGCCAGATTTCTGAAGCCGAAGTCGCACGCGAAGAGCGCGCCCGCGGCATCGCGGCGGAGCGGGCCGCGCTTCTTGACCAGCGCGCCGTAATCGTTTCCCGGGTGCCTTCTGACTTGCTAGCGCTATACGAAAAGCAACGTGACCGATATGGAATTGGAGCCGCACTATTGACTCGCGGAATCTCCGGTGGCAGTGGCATGGCTCTTTCGGAAAGTGACTTGGCGAAAATTCGGGCTGCTTCAGATGACGAAGTTATTCTCTGCAATGACAGCAACTGCATCTTGGTGCGTACTGAAGAGTCGGGTCTCTAGTGCCACGCATTGTGGTCGAAGCCGACGGTGGCTCGCGCGGTAATCCCGGCATTGCCGCCGGCGGCGCGGTTGTTTTCGATGACGAAGCTGGAGTGGTCATCGCTCAAATCGGCGTCTATGTCGGCCATGCAACGAACAACGTCGCTGAATACAACGGGATGCTGGCGGGCGTGCGATATGCGATTGAGCACACGTCCGACGACGTCGAACTTTTGGTGAAGATGGACTCGAAGCTCGTCGTGGAGCAAATGTCGGGACGTTGGAAAATCAAGCACCCTGACATGGCGGTGCTCGCAGCCGAAGCTCGAGCCGTCATCGGGTCTCGTCGAGTGAACTTTCAGTGGGTCCCTCGCCTTGATAACGCTCGCGCCGACGCCGTGGCGAACCGCTCGATGGATCTCAAAGAGTCGTTCATTCTGCCGAGTGCCTAGCTCACGCGTAAACTCGTTATTGGTGAATGGGTCGGCAAGACGATCGCGGCGTGCGCAAGCATGACGAGGAACGTCCGGGCTCCACAGAGCAGGGCGGTGGGTAACTCCCACCCGGGGCAACCCGCGAGAAAGTGCAACAGAGAGTAAACCGCCTCCCGAGAGATCGGGAGGTAAGGGTGAAACGGTGGTGTAAGAGACCACCGGCGGTGCGAGTAATCGTGCCGGCCAGGTAAACCTCGCCCGGAGCAAGGTCAGACAGAAAACGTTCGAGGGCTGCTCGCCTGAGTTTTCGGGTAGACCGCTAGAGCGGCGCGGTAACGCGTCGTCGAGATAGATGGTCGTCCAAGGTCTGTTTCAGACCCCAACAGAACCCGGCGTATTAGCCGGCCCATTCACTTCTTTTTGGACTTGGGCTTCTGTGCGTCATGCGCCAAGGCAGCAGCACCAAGAATTCCGGCGCGGTTGAGCAACGTTGCCGGAATGATCGGTGTGCGCAGGTTCAGCAGCGGCAAGAATTGGTCGTGACTCTTCGAGACGCCACCACCGACCAAGAAGAGATCTGGCGAGAACAGCATTTCGACGTGCGAGTAGTATCGCTGAAGGCGCACGGACCACTCCTCGTAACTGATTCCCTCACGTTCGCGAGCAACCGCAGAGGCACGAGTTTCAGCGTCGTAGCCGTCGATTTCGAGGTGACCGAGTTCACTGTTCGGGATGAGCACGCCGTTGTAAATGAACGCACTACCGATTCCCGTACCGAGTGTGGTGAGGATAACGAGACCCTCATGGTCTCGAGCGGCCCCGTACTTGACTTCCGCAAATCCGGCAGCATCGGCATCGTTGATGAAGTGAATCTCGCGAGCGAGTTCTTTCTCAAAAAACTTCTCCGCCTCGAATCCAATCCATCGTTGCGACACATTGGCGGCGAGCATCGTGATCCCGTTACGAATCGCGGATGGAAAGGCCACGCCAACAGGTGTATCGGCCGGCGCGTCCAGCTGGCTAATCACATCGCGCGTGACGGCAGCGATGGCTTCTGGCTCACCACCTTCGGGTGTTGCAACCCGAACGCGGTCTCGAACGAACTCGCCGGTCTTGACGTCAACGAGACCGCCCTTGATTCCAGTTCCGCCGATATCGATGCCGATGGCCAAGCGACTCATGCGTTCATCCTTTTGATGTCAAACCTGAAGGGCAGGTGCGCTAAACGCGCTACGGGAGGGTACAGGTAAGAATATCGGCGCCACGCTCGGTCACGACGACGGTGTGCTCGAATTGCGCGGTCAACTGGCGATCTTTCGTCACGACAGTCCAATCGTCATCCCACATATCCCACGTGTAGGTGCCGAGGGTCAGCATGGGCTCAATCGTGAAGACCATTCCCGGAACCATCACGTCGTCGTACTGAGGTGCCGAGTCATAGTGGGGGATGATCAGGCCCGAATGAAAGTGAGTGCCGACACCGTGGCCCGTGAAGTCGCGCACGACCCCGTATCCAAATCGTTCTGCGTACATCTGAATTGCGCGACCGATGACATTGACTTGGCGACCCGGTGCAACTGCTTTGATCCCGCGATTGAGGGCCTCTTGAGTTCGTTCGATCAGAAGTGCAGCTGGTTCGTCGACGGTGCCGACGGTGAACATCCGATTCGTATCGCCATGAAACCCGTCGAGGTATGCCGTGATGTCGACGTTGACGATGTCGCCGTCGTCAAGAACGGTGTCGTCGGGGATGCCGTGGCAGATGATTTCGTTGACGGATGTGCAGCACGACTTGGGATAGCCGCGATAACCGAGCGTCGACGGATACGCACCGTAACTCGTCACCACATCGTGTGCGATGGCGTCGATTTCGTCGGTTGTCATTCCAGGTCGAATCGCATCGCCGACGGCATCGAGCGCGCGTGACGCGATGTTTCCCGCCTGGCGAATCTTCTCGATTTCCTCCGGCGAATAGGTGTGATCGCCGACGTACTGTGCGGGGGACGGACGGCCCACGTACTCGGGACGAGCGATGTTGTTCGCGACCAGTCGAGGTGCGCCCAACGTGCCGGGAACCAGGAATCCAGAGGCGTCTTTGGGCATAGAATCCAGTCTATGAGCGGTCAGGGCAACGAAAGTTACTGGTACAACCTGAAGACCGGCCAGGTAGAGTTCGGCTTTGAATCACCCTCGGTCGACCGCGTGGGTCCATTCGATACTCGCGACGAGGCCGAACACGCACTTGAGAAGCTTCGCGCGAATAGCGAAGCGTGGGATGCCGACGACGCGGAAAACTAGTAGCCCGCTTGGGGAGACGAGTTAGTCGCGTGCCCCGCGAGCCGTTTCGTCTGTGTAACTGTGCTCGGCCGCCGGATATGCGCCGGACTGCACATCCGAAGCGAATGCGAGCGTCGCTTCGCGAAGCACACCAGCGAGGTCTGCGTACTGCTTCACAAACGTGGGCATGCGTCCGGTCGAAAGGCCGGCGAAGTCGGTCCAGACCATGAGTTGCCCGTCGGTGTGCGCTCCGGCGCCAACACTGATGGTCGGGATGGTCAGCTTCTCGGTAATCGTGCGCGCTAAGTCTGCGGGCACCATCTCGAGCACAATCGCGAAGGCGCCCGCGCGCTCGACCGCGAGTGCGTCGTCAATCACGCGTTGAGCATCCGCCCCACGCCCCTGAACGAGCATCCCTCCGAGACCGTGCTCGCTCTGCGGAGTGAACCCAACGTGACCCATGACGGGGATGCCCGAGTCAACAATTCGACGAATCATGGCCTCGCTTCGAACACCACCCTCAAGCTTGACAGCGTGCGCGTGCGTCTCTTTCATGAAACGCATCGCCGTGCGCAGTGCTTGCTCGGGGCCCTCTTCATAGGAGCCGAACGGCATGTCAGCGATAACGAGGGCGCGCGTGACGGAAGTCGCGACGGCGCGCGTGAGAGGAATGAGTTCGTCGACGGTGACGGGGACCGTCGAGTCGTAACCGAAAACGGTGTTGCCCGCGGAGTCGCCAACGAGAAGGAAGTCGATACCGGCGTCGTCGAAGATGCGGGCGGTGAGAGTGTCGTAACTCGTCAGGCCGGTGATCTTGTGGCCCGACTCTTTTGCCTGCGCAAAGTGGCGCGTGCGCACGCGCTTACGCGATTGATCAGCCGGTACTGACGAGTTCATACGTCAAGTCTAGAGTCGGCCCGTCGTGCGGGCTTTCCGGC
>CAZYYL010000057.1:0-6793 GCA_964651425.1 uncultured Microbacteriaceae bacterium
GGCCGCAGCTTTGGGCCGCGCTGAGCATAAAATCGGCGCCTGGTTCAAGGAGCGCCCCGACGACACGTTGGCCTTGCAGCTCGTCAAGTACCGGGCCCGTGAGGGTTGGTCGATGAGGGACGTCCTGCGTCTCGCCAAGCCCGTCCCCAAGGACGAGGTCCAAGGCATCGGCGGTCTGCGGCTCATCGGTACCGAGCGTCACGAGTCGCGCCGCATCGACAACCAGCTGCGTGGTCGTGCCGGTCGTCAGGGTGACCCCGGTGAGAGCCGCTTCTACCTGTCGCTCACCGACGACCTCATGCGTCTGTTCAACTCGGGTGCTGCCGAAGCGATCATGTCGCGCAGCAACATCCCCGACGACACCGCTATCGAGTCGGGCATCGTCAGTCGCGCCATTCGTTCGGCGCAGTCGCAGGTCGAGGCGCGTAACGCCGAGATTCGCAAGAACGTGCTGAAGTACGACGACGTTTTGAACCGTCAGCGCGAGGCGATTTATGCCGACCGTGCGCACATTCTCGAGGGTGATGACCTGCGCGACCGCATTCAGGTGTTCCTCACGGATGTCATCAACGACACCATCAACGAGCACGCCGGCGTCGGAAACGGTGACGACTGGGACTTCGACGCCTTGTGGGCCGAACTCAAGACGATCTACCCGATCTCAATCACGATTGATGAGGTCATCGCCGAAGCCGGTGCGAAGGGTCGCGTCAACCGTGACTTCGTCGCCCGTGAGGTGTTGTCGGATGCGCGAATCGCCTACGAGCGTCGTGAAGCTGCCGTGGGGACTCTCGCCATGCGCGAGCTCGAGCGTCGCGTTGTGCTCTCGGTCATCGACCGTCGCTGGCGCGACCACCTCTATGAGATGGACTACCTCAAAGAGGGCATCGGCCTGCGGGCTATGGCGCAACGTGACCCGCTGATTGAGTACCAGCGTGAAGGTTTCGCGCTGTACCAGGTAATGATGCAGTCGATCAAGAGCGAGTCCGTCGGCTTCTTATACAACCTCGAGGTCGAAGTTCAGCAGGCTCCCGGCGACCCCGCTCACCCGAGCGTGGCCGCGAAAGGCCTCGCTCGCGATGAAGCGTCGGGCAACCTCAGCTACTCGGCGCCTACTGAAGACGGCAACGTCGAGGTGCGCAACCAGCGTGGTCAGGTCGAGGCGGCAGCAACCCGCATGGCTCAGCGCCAGCAGGAGCGCGCCACTGCACCGACGCAGCAGCCCGCTCCTCAGCAGCGTCCCGGTGCAGCTCCGGCTGCCGGTGGGGCGCGTGGTGCATTCGGTCAGAAGAC
Source organism: uncultured Microbacteriaceae bacterium (assembly GCA_964651425.1). Lineage (GTDB taxonomy): Bacteria > Actinomycetota > Actinomycetes > Actinomycetales > Microbacteriaceae > RFQD01. Next base: position 1,294 of record CAZYYL010000057.1, read on the forward strand.
CGAGGGCGACCAGCCGATCAACCGCGCTCAGCGTCGCGCTCAGGAAAAGGGTCGCTAAAGAACGTGCAACGCGGTCGCACGCCAGCGACCGTCAAGCCCCTCGAAGCGAATCGCGATAGAACGCGACCGAGCTTTACCGTGCAAAATTACGCAACTTTCGACGACCCCGTCCGCGGGAGTGCAGATCGTCGTTGACCCAATCGAGAAGCTCGGACGGTGCGCGGGAATCTTCTTGACGGCACGTGCCCGGGCAGAAACGTGAACGCGCGTGAGTAGCGAACGATAGACGTCGTCGGTAACCCAACGCGAAATCTGATCGATGTCACGAGCGCCGGAGAGAATTTCGAGCACGCAACGTGCGAGGTTTTCGGCGAGCGGCTTTGGGTCGGGCAGTACGTGTGACGACGTTGGCTGTGGTCCGAAGTAATGTTCTTCGATGAAATCGGCACGGCGTGTGTTGACTTTCGGTGCGCGAGGCTCATTGGCTGCGCTTGCCTGGGTTGGAGCCGTGGTGCTGTGGATGGCGGACATGAGTCTTCCTTATGACTGATAAGTGAATGTGAAAGAGAGAGAAACAGCGACGCAAGATAACCAGGCGAAACTGGAATGTCGTACTGTTCTCAGCACTTCTGTGGACAACTCGAGGATTTTCACAGCCAAGGCTTCGTAGCGTTCTGCCCATGCGATGGGAACGACTTTTTCAAGACCTCGAAGGTCAACTCGAGTACGAGACGGACGCCGAGCTCGAAGACCTTGCTCGCGATGAGGAGCGACTCCGGGTTGCGCGACTCACACTGGCGGATCGTGTGAGAAACCTGAGCGCCGATAAAGATGTCACCGTGACCGTGCGCTTGGGTGTGGGCCGCCACACTCTGGAGTGCGTGATTGTTCGCGTGGGTCGCGATTGGGCGCTCGTGCGCATCCTTTCGCCACTGGCACTGCGGGGTGAGGCACTCGTGCCACTCGGCGCAATTTCGCGTTTCGAGTTTGAATCAACTCAGAATGCCCAACGCTCACTCGCCCCTCGCGCATCACGTGCTCTCGGCCTCGCGAATGACATCGGCTTGCCGTTCGTGCTTCGTGACTTGTGCCGACGTCGGCGCCACGTCACACTTGTCACGCACTCGGAAGACGTCAGCGGCACCATCGAACGTGTAGGTCGCGATCATGTTGACGTCGCCGTTCACTTACCGCACCATTCGAGGGCTACGAATCGGGATGGTGCGGTTACCACCGTGCCATTCGACCACCTGCTGAGGGTGTCGTTGTCGTCGTAAGCGAGGCGGAGAGCTTCTAGAGAAGTCGACCGTCGGTGAAGTCGGTCACATTCGAAAACTCTGCCTGGCGCACTCGAAGGAGCTTTTGCTCGACCTCGTAGCGATGCGCGATGAACGCATCGAGCTCGTCGGCAGATACCCGGACTGGTCCTGCGTCTCCGACTCGAATCGAGCCGAGTTCACCCGACGCAATAAGTGCATGAACATCTACGGCGCTCACACCCAGTACCTCGGCAACGTCGACAACGGACAGATACGCGGAGAATTCGAAAGGCGTCATGCAGACACGATAAGCAGGATGCAGACCGTCACAACGAGACAATCCGCGCGCTGTGGATAACTCGCGGACGGACTCGAGTCGGTGAGGACACGATGCTGACCGCCCGATTTCAACCTGGAGGTCTCAAATCCGATGGCTCGATCATTTGTCCGCACTGCTCAGTCCGCGCGTCGTGGCGTCGACCCGCGCCTCATCGTCGGCGTGCTCTTGGTTCTCGCATCCACCGCCGGCGCTTACTTCTTCATTTCTTCGGCAAACTCGACCGTCGATATCTACGCGATGAAGTCGGCAGTCATTGCCGGCGACGGAATCGACGAATCAGACCTTCGTGTCGTCTCGGTCAACCTGGCATCGATGTCCGACTCGTATGTTCGCGTCGGGCAACTTGATAGCGGTGCGGTTGTCACGCGCACGGTGGGTGCGGGGGAACTTCTTCCGTCCGGCGCGGTCGGGAGCGTCGTATCCATCAATCAGGCTCGCTTGGTTGTAACGGTCTCGGATGGTCTTGCACTGGACACACCGGTCGGAACAACCGTGGATCTGTGGGCGACGACGACCGACCCGTATTCATCGCAGCCAAGCTCGAGCACAATTGTGGTTCCGGGAGCAACGTATGCGCGCACGATCGAGGCAGACGCCTACGCGACCGACGGCACGCAACGAATCGAACTCCTCGTGCCGAGGGCATCACTTCGAGAGTTGCTGTCCGCGCAGGGTGACGGATCAACCCTGATTGCCATCCCCACATCGGCGCAGGCGGGTTAGCCATGCGCGTCCTCATTGCTGTTCCCGGTGCCGACGGCGAACGACTTCTTGTCGAGGCAGAACAAGCGGAGAACGAGGTAATCCGGTTCGATGAAGAGTCGGGTCCTGAAGTTCTGGCGGCGCGTATCCGTCGGGGTGTGTTCGATTTTGTGGTGGTGGATGCGCGTCCAAATGTGACTTCGATGGATGTGGTCGACGCGTGTGATTCTCGTGGCGTACTGCTCGTTGCTCTCGTAGATGACCGGGATGCCGATGAGAATGCCCGCACTTGCGGCATTACCGAAATCGCCCATGCCTGGAGTGACTGGGCTTCGCTCGTTCGGCTGGCCACGGTGGGAGAGGGATCGGCTTCTGCACAAACAATCCTGCAGGCGGATGCGCTGCGTCGAGAACCAGCTCGGCAATCACGGAATCGTGTTCGTCTCATCGACGACAACCGGGCCGAAAGCATCGACACCACGCGCGTCGCGGCCGTTGCGCCAACCTCGCCGATGCAGCATTCGCCCCGAGAAACCGCGATCACGCGGCGAGGGATCGAGTCGAGAGTCATCACCGTGTGGGGCCCGACCGGTGCCCCGGGACGCACAACGGTTGCCCTGAATTTGGCAGCATGCGCCGCCATGCGAGGCGAGCGAGTTGTGCTCATTGATGCCGATACGTACGGCGGAGCCGTTGCTATTCGTTGCGGCGTTTTCGACGAAGCGCCCGGCATCGCCCGTGCTTGTCGTCTCGCGGGAGCCGACGCACTCACGTTCGAAGAACTCACCGCCTTGACTCATGAGGTCGTCGTGCGAGGTGGCCGGTTGAACATCGTGACGGGAATTCTCGGTGCGGCGCGCTGGCCCGAAATCGGACGAGAGCGACTCGAGAAGGTGATCACCCGTGCACGCGAAAACTTCGACACGGTCATCCTTGACGTGGGTTTCTCGCTCGAAACGGACGAGGAAGTGTCGAGCGACATGCTGGCGCCGCGACGCAATGGTGCGACGTTGACCGCGTTGCGCGCATCCACTGACATTGTTGCTGTGTCGGCGGCCGACTCGGTTGGTCTCGCACGTTTCATTCGGTTGTGGTCCGATGTGTGCGAGACGAATGCGGATGCGCAACTCACCGTTGCGGTAAACCGTGTCATGGCACGCAAAGACGGTTCTTCCGCGGCAGACACCATCGCAACGACTTTTTCTCGTTTCGCGGGAATTCGCGATGTGGTGCTGATACCTGAATCGACGGACTTGTTGGCACGTGCGGACGCGCGAGCCGAACCGGCAATCTCTCTCGATCCGAACGCTCGATTCAGCCAGGCGATAGGCGAGATTGCTCATCGAGTGCTGGGTGGTGACGGAGTCGTTCAGCGTCGCACGATTGGCGAAAGTTTGCGCGAGCGCGTTCGTGGCTTGCGACTCCTGGGATAAATAGCCCCGCGCGAGGCTCCTAGGCTAGAGACATGTCTGTTCTCGGCAACCTCCTCGAAGAGCGCGAAGCGTCCCCGTTCGATGTCGAATGGTTCACGATGCTGCTGCGCGACTGGCAGTTGCTGGCCGACCTCTCGGTCGCCGACGTGGTGCTGTGGGTTCCCGATTCTGATGGGCAATTCGTCGCTGCGACACATGCCCGACCGTCAGGTGCTGTCACTCTCTTCTACCGCGACTTCGTCGGTCAGAAGATTCGTCCGGAATGGCGCGCACAGGTGCAGCAAGCGTTCGACAGCCAAGAAGCGGTCGATTCAAGCGCACCGGCGTGGTTTGAAGAGACACCGACGCGAGTGCAGACGATTCCCGTGGTTCGACCACCTCGCCCTCAAAGTGACGAGACCGAGAAGCGATCCATCGCGGTCATCTCAGTTCACACGAACCTGTCGGAGAATCGACTGCCGTCACGACAAGAACAGACGTTTCACGCCTGCGCCGATGACCTGTTCGCGATGATTGCGGCCGGTAGCTTTCCAGACATTGAAGCGGCCCCCGAACCCAAGCGTGGCGCGCCACGCGCATCCGATGGACTCATTCGACTCGACGTCGACGGCGATGTGTCGTTCGCGAGCCCGAACGCGGCCTCGGCATTCAACCGCATCGGCTACAAAGACGAACTTGAAGGTGAGTCACTGAGCGAGGTGACGACCCAGGTGCTGACCGGACGCATCAACGTTGACGAATCGCTACCGCTCGTCGTCACCGGACGCGCACCGTGGCGCGCGGACATCGAGGCCGGTCGCGTGACCATCGCGCTGCGAGCAATCCCACTGCGGCGCGGAAGTGAGCGCACGGGCGCCATCGTGCTGTGCCGTGACGTGAGCGAGTTGCGCAATCAAGAGCGCGAACTCATGACGAAAGACGCGACGATTCGTGAGATTCACCACCGCGTGAAGAACAACCTGCAGACGGTGGCGTCGCTGTTGCGCATACAGGCACGTCGCTCGCAGTCAGATGAGGCGAAGGATGCGCTCACGCAGGCCATGCGCCGCGTGGCAAGTATCGCCGTGGTGCACGACACCCTCTCGGAAGGCCTCAACCAAAACGTCGACTTCGACGACGTGTTTGAGCGCGTGCTCGGGCTTGTCGCCGAAGTCGCCGCGATGCACGGCACAACCGCGCACCCGAGTTTTACCGGATCGTTCGGTTCGCTGCCGAGCGCCTACGCAACTCCGTTGTCGCTTGCGCTAACCGAGCTCGTGACCAACGCCGTCGAGCACGGATTGGCTGGCCGCGAAGGCACCGTCGACATCAATGCGAAACGTGAGGATGATCTGCTCACGGTGACCATCATCGACAACGGCACGGGTCTCACCGATGGCACCGTGTCGGAGGGCTTGGGCACGCAAATCGTTCGCACACTCATCGAAGGCGAGTTGAGCGGCACGATTGTGTGGGCGTCACCCGCGTCGGGCGGAACGGCTGTGACTGTGCGCATCCCGTTGCGATTCATGAAAGAAACCGGGATCACCGCCGTAACGGTGACCCCGGTTTAGATATTCGCTAAACGCCAGAGTGGGTGGCGTGCGAAATTCAGGTCGACTTGTCGAAAATGCTGACTAGCCAGCGCGCCTACTTAGCCTGCGCGACGGGCACGAGCAGCGCGACGCTTGAGTGCGCGACGCTCGTCTTCGCTGAGGCCACCCCAGACGCCGGAATCCTGGTTCGTCTCGAGTGCGTACTGCAGGCACTGCTCAGAAACCGAGCAG
>CAZYYL010000058.1:0-6712 GCA_964651425.1 uncultured Microbacteriaceae bacterium
ACTGAGGGCCTTTTTGACGTCGTACTTTGCGCTGGCAGGGTCGGTCTGAGTTTCCGTTGTCGTCGCCATGACTTCCTTTCATATGAAAAGGGGCCAATCACACGAATGTGACGGCCCCTTTTCGTGAGCTACGACCTAGTGGTGAGCGTGCTCGAGTGCTTCTTTGTGCTCGGATGGGGAAACCGGAGCAATGCGGTCCTCGAAGAAGAAGCGCGACATCGCAACGCGGAAGCGACGCGAGCCCGTAATCTTTCCGCGAGAGTTCGGAACGAGCTGCAACGGTGCGTTGTCGTTGAACGAAACGAGCTGCCAACGCGTGTAGGCGTCGAGTTGTTCGTGAACCTCGACGAACTCGCCGCCGGGGAGTCGAACGATACGCCCGGTTTCAAATCCGTGAAGGACCATCTCGCGGTCTTTCTTCTGAAGCGCAAGACAGATTCGCTTCGTCACCATGAAGGCAACAATCGGTCCGACGATGAGTAGCGCCTGGAGGCTGTTGATGACGCCCTCCATGGTGACCTTGAAGTGAGTTGCGATGATGTCCGACGATGCCGCAGCCCACAGCACGGCGTAGAACGTGACACCAGCAGCACCGATTGCGGTGCGCACGGGAGCGTTGCGCGGGCGATCGAGCAGGTGGTGTTCACGCTTGTCGCCGGTCACCCAAGCCTCAACGTAGGGGTACGCAAACGCGGCAAGGAGGAACACGACCAAGACGATGATCGGAATGAGGATGTTCCACGACCAGGTGTAGCCGAACCAATACGTCTCGAGGTGTGGCGGAATGAGGCGGAGAGCACCGTCAGCGAAGCCGATGTACCAGTCCGGTTGAGTACCTGCAGACACTGGAGACGGGTCATACGGTCCGTAGTTCCAGATGGGGTTGATCGTTACGGTCGCGGCGAGCAGAGCAACGACGCCGAAGACGAGGAAGAAGAACCCACCAGCTTTGGCTGCGTACACCGGAAGAACGGGGAACCCGACGACGTTTTGTTCGGTCTTGCCCGGGCCAGGGTACTGCGTGTGCTTGTGGATGACGACGAACATCAAGTGCAACACGATGAAAATCAGGACCATCGCGGGCAGCAACAGAATGTGAAGCGTGTAGAGGCGACCGACGATGTCGTTGCCTGGGAACTCGCCGCCAAACAGAAGGAATGTAATCCACGTGCCAACGACGGGAACCGCGTTCACCATTCCGTCGATGATGCGGAGACCGTTACCCGAGAGCAAGTCATCCGGAAGCGAATATCCGGTAAAGCCCTCAGCCATGGCGAGCACGAAGAGGACGAAACCAATCGCCCAGTTGAGCTCGCGCGGTTTGCGGAATGCGCCCGTGAAGAACACGCGCAACATGTGCAGACCGATGGATGCGACGAATAGGAGGGCCGCCCAGTGGTGCACCTGGCGCATCAGAAGACCACCGCGAATGTCGAACGAGATATCCAAGGTGGAAGACATGGCTGCCGACATCGAGACGCCGTTGAGCGGCATGTACGAGCCCTCGTACTCCACGGGGGTCATCGACGCCTGGAAGAAAAATGTGAGGAAGCTACCGGAGAGCAAGATGATGACGAAACTGTAAAGGGCAACCTCACCGAGCAGGAACGACCAGTGGTCGGGGAAGATCTTGCGACCGAACTCCTTGACTGCGCCCGAGATGCTGGTGCGCTCATCTACATAGTTCGACGCCCAGGCGACGAAACCCTTTTGCTGAGGTGCGGTTGTAGTGCTCATGTTGTGGAACGCTCCCAGAAGCTAGGTCCAACGGGTTCGGTGAAGTCGCTCATCGCGACGAGGTATCCCTCGCTGTCCACCGTGATGGGCAACTGGGGAAGTGGTCGTGCTGCCGGCCCAAAGATGACCTTGCATTCGTTGGCAATGTCGAACTGCGACTGGTGGCAAGGGCACAGCAGGTGATGCGTTTGCTGCTCATAGAGAGCCACGGGGCAACCGACGTGTGTGCAAATCTTCGAGTAGGCCACGATTCCGTCGTACGACCACGACTTACGTTCTTCGCTCGTCCAGTTGAGTTCTTCGGGCTTGAGGCGAACCAAAAGTACCGCTGCCTTTGCCTTCGCATCGAGCATTTCGTGCTCGGGAAGGTCAACGAGACCCTCCGGAATGACCTGGAAGGCGCTACCAATCGTGATGTCAGAGGCCTTGATCGGGTTACCCGTGGGGTCTTGCGTAAGTCGCAGGCCCTTCTTCCACATCGTGTGCTTGAGCTCGTTGTTGGGGTCAACATCCATCGGAGCCAGGCCACGGAAAAGCGCAATCGCGGGGAGCGGGAACGCAACGAGTGACGCGATGAGCCCACCGCGAACGAGCGTACGACGGCTAAAGCCCGACTCTTCGTTCGCCTCCTTGAAGATTTCCACCGCACGAGCACGAGTGGCTTCGGTGCCGCGAACGGGATGACGTTCATCCACACCCTCGTGGTCGGCCATAACTGCCTTGCCCCAGTGAACGGCGGCGATACCGATTGCGAGGAGCGATGAGGCGATACCGAGGCCGACGTAGAGAGTGTTCAGTCGAACCGACGAGACGTTGCCGTCTTCGATGGGGAAGAACATGTAGGCGAATACCGAGAAGACGCTACCGAGGACGGAGATCCAGAACAGAGCGACGACAAAGCGCGCAGCGCGTTCCTTCTTCTTAGGGTCCAGATCGGTGACGCGCGGGCGATGCGGCGGCAAGCCCGGGTTCTCGAACGTCTCAGCGGGGACAACTCCCGTTCCTACAACGGCGCCAGTCGGCTTCGCAGCGGGAACGAGGTTGGCCGAGCCTTTCTCGTTCTGAGCCATTTCTCTCCTTAGTGCAGTGGTCGAAAATAAAAACTAGTTGGACTTTGCAGTGATCCACACTGTCAGCGCGACAATGCCGCCCAGACCAAAGACCCACAGGAAGAGTCCTTCAGAGACAGGACCAAGTGAACCAAGTTCGAGTCCGCCGGCGGATGGTGTCTCCTGCTGGTACTGCAAGTAGGCGATGATGTCCTTCTTGTCCTTCGGTGTGAGGTTCAAATCGTTGAAGGCGGGCATGTTCTGCGGGCCGGTAATCATGGCTTCGTAGATGTGACGCGCACTTGTCGCTTTGAGCTCGGGGGCGTACTTGCCCTCCGTGAGCGCGCCACCCGCGCCGGCAACGTTGTGACACATTGCACAGTTGATACGGAAGAGTTCTCCACCCGTTGCAACGTCACCGCCAGAGACATCGGCCGACGTCGGAATTGCGGGCCCGGGGGCGAGCGAAGCGACGTACGCAGCGAGTTGAGAAATCTGCTCTTCGGTGAACTGCACCGGCTTCACCGGAGCCTGTGGCGAGTTGCCCTGCATGGGCATACGACCAGAACCAACCTGGAAGTCGACAGCGGCAGCGCCAACGCCGATCAGGCTGGGACCGTTTTCGGTTCCCTGCGCTTGCTGACCGTGGCACGTTGCACAGTTCGCAGCAAACAGCTTCTGACCCTGGTCGATGGTCTCGGGGCTCGTCATGTCGACCGACGCGGTCGCGGTGCTTGCGGTGAACGCGGCATAAGCGCCACCCGTTGCGAGGAGTCCGATGAGCAACAACGAAACCGAGGCCAGCGGTGAGCGGCGACCGGTCTTACGAGAGTTTCGAATCATGTCTCTTCTTATTTCTGGGAGTGAGTGCGGTGCGAGTTGTGTTGTCGTTATCTGAGGACGTAGATGACGAGGAAGAGGGCGATCCAGACGACGTCAACGAAGTGCCAGTAGTACGAGACCACGATGGCGCTTGTCGCTTCCTTGTGCCCAAAGTGCTTTACCGAATATGCGCGACCGATAACGAGCAAGAAGGCGATCAAACCACCCGTCACGTGAAGACCATGGAAACCCGTGGTGAGGTAGAACGCGGTGCCGTATGCGTTTCCGTTGAGCATGATTCCCTCAGAAACGAGCTGAGCGTATTCGTATACCTGACCCGAAACGAAGACGGCGCCGAGGGCGTAGGTGATGAAGAACCATTCGACCATGCCCCACTGGGTCGGCTTCCAGCCGGTTGAACGTGGTTGCAGGCGCTCCGCGGCGAAAACACCGAACTGGGCGCTGAACGATGACGACACCAGGATGAGCGTGTTTGTCAGCGAGAACGGGAAGTTGAGCTTGGCCGCCTCGGTCGCCCACAGTTCGGGAGCGGCGCCGCGAAGGGTGAAGTAGATCGCGAAAAGACCGGCGAAGAACATCACCTCGCTACCAAGCCAAACGATGGTTCCAACCGCGACCGGGTTCGGGCGGTTCACCATAGGGACAGGGGTGCGGGAGGCAACTGAAGCATTCGTCACGCCTCCCATTATGTCGGAAGGAACGCGTGTTATGGGCCCATTGGAGCGCGCCACGCGCGGGCAACTAACCTTGAGTCATGAGTGAGATTCCCACCTGGCCAAACCTGCTGACGCAATTGCTCGACGGCGAGAATTTGTCCATCGCCCAGGCCACGTGGGCAATGAACGAAATGGTCGGCGGAACCGCGTCTCCGTCACAAATTTCCGCGTTCCTCATCGCGCTTCGCGCCAAGGGTGAGACCGTCGACGAGGTCGTCGGATTTCGGGATGCCGTGCTCGAACATGCGCGTGACTTGCCCGTAAATCCGCGCGCATTGGACATCGTCGGCACGGGTGGCGACCGCCACCGCACGGTCAACATTTCGACCATGGCGAGTGTTGTGGCGGCGGCAACGGGAGTGCCGGTACTGAAGCACGGCAACCGAGCCGCGAGTAGCGCATCCGGCTCATCGGACGTTCTCAGTGAGCTTGGACTCAACCTCGACATCGAACCCGAGAAGGTCGCCTCTGTCTTTGAACACGTGGGTATCTCTTTTGCCTTCGCCGCACTGTTTCACCCCGGTTTCCGCCATGTGGGAGAAACGCGTCGTGAGATTGGTGTGCCGACGCTCTTCAACTTCCTCGGACCCCTGTGCAACCCGGCGCGTCCCGAGGCGACGGCGTTGGGATGCGCATCCCTCGACCGCGTTCCGCTCATGGTCGGCGTGTTCCAGACGCGTGACGCGACGGCGCTCGTGTTCCGTGGTGACGACGGATTAGACGAACTCACCACAACGGGTCACAGTCACATGTGGGAAGTCAGTCGGGGTCGCGTTGTCGAGCATGACCTCAACCCCGCCGACCTCGGCATTGCGCGTGCTTCGCTTGACGATATTCGTGGCGGCTCGCCGGCCGACAACGCCGCGATCGTGCATCGCATGCTGGCGGGGGAGAAGGGGGCCGTGCGCGACATCGTTTTGCTCAATGCGGCGGCCGGACTCGTTGCGTTTGACTTGGCGGAAACACCGACGTCAATTGAAGAACCGATTGTGCAGCGACTGGCCGAGAAGATGGACCTCTGTGCTGAGATTGTCGACTCGGGTGCAGCTGCGACAAAGCTTGCCGAGTGGGTTGCTGCGACTAATTCGTAACGTTGCGTGGATGCCGAGTTGGTGTGCGTGACGGCTCAGCGTCAATGGCTGGGTGAGTCGGCGTCGACCCAGTCGCTGCTCTTGGTGATCGCTTTCGACCACACGCGCATGAGACGTTGAGATTCCGCGAGTTCCATCGTGGGAAGCCAACGCGTGTCCTCTTGCCAAAGGCGGCGCAGTTCATCCGTTGACGCCCAAAAACCAACGGCCAACCCGGCGGAAAACGCGGCACCGAGAGCGGTGGTCTCGATGATGACCGGTCGAACGACCGGTACGCGGATGATGTCCGCTTGGAACTGCATCAGCAACTTGTTCACGACCATGCCGCCATCAACTTTGAGCTCGGTGAGTGGCACACCCGTGTCGGCGTTCATGGCCTTCAGCACCTCCGCAGTCTGGAACGCAACCGCCTCGAGTGCGGCGCGAGCGATGTGGGCCTTCGTGACGAAACGGGTGAGACCAACGATTGCGCCTCGCGCCTCGGCATCCCAGTGCGGAGCGAAGAGTCCGGAGAACGCGGGCACGACGGCGATGCCACCGTTGTCGGGCACGGATGCGGCGAGCGGTTCGACATCGGACGACGATTCGAAGAGTTGCAGATTGTCGCGCAGCCACTGGATGAGTGAACCGGTCACGGCGATGGAACCCTCGAGTGCGTATTGTGCCGACTGACCCTCAAGCTGGTAGGCAACGGTGCTGATGAGCCCGTTCGAGGAGATGACCGGCTTCTCCCCGGTGTTGAGCATGAGGAAGTTTCCGGTGCCGTATGTGTTCTTCGCTTCGCCGGGGGAGAAGGCGCACTGGCCGAACGTCGCGGCGTGCTGATCGCCGAGGATGCCGGAGACGGGAACGCCCTCGACATCGCCGATCGCTGTGCCGAAAATACCTGATGAGGGCATAATTTTTGGCAAAATCTCACGGGGAACGTCGAGCGTCGCAATGAGTTCGTCGTCCCACTCGAGTGTGTGCAGTTCCATCAGCAACGTTCGTGATGCGTTCGTGACATCCGTCGCGTGTGCGCCGCCGTGCACTCCGCCGGTGAGGTTCCAGAGCAACCACGTGTCGATCGTGCCGAAGAGCAGGTCGCCCTTGTCGGCGCGCGCGCGGACGCCCGGCACGTTGTCGAGAATCCAGCGCAACTTGGTGCCGGCGAAGTATGTCGAGAGGGGGAGTCCGGTCTTAGCGCGGAACCACTCGGAGTCGTGTGTCTTTGCGAGTGCAACGACTATAGGAGTAGTTGGGGTGTGATTACACACCATAACGTTTTAGAAGGGCG
>CAZYYL010000059.1:0-6702 GCA_964651425.1 uncultured Microbacteriaceae bacterium
CCCGACACAGGATTCAGCACCACCCGCACCACCAACAGCGCTCCGCACCCCGCCCCGATAGCACTGTCGGTGGGTCACAGAAAAGTTAGTCGCAACGAAGAGGAGTTCACGATCATGAGCACAGTTGCCTTCCCCACCTACCGTCCGCAGGTCCTCCCCACGCAGGTGGCTCGCGCGCAGGCGATGCGAGCGTCTGTTGTTCAGCAGGGTGCCGCTCACCACACCCGCCTGGTGCTCACTCCCCGCGGCCGTCGTGTCCTCACTCTTCTCATTGCTATCCCTCTCGCCATCGCCGCCTTCATCGCTACGGTCAGCGCCGGTCAGGCCGCGGCGACCGACGGTGCGAGCCAGTCCGACACGTCACTCACCTGGATCACGGTGGATGCCGGCGAAACCCTGTGGAGCCTCGCTCAGCAGATTGCGCCGACGAAAGACCCGCGCGACGTCGTCGCCGACATCGTGTCGCTGAACCAGCTGCACAGCGAGCTTCAGCCCGGAATGCGCATCGCGCTTCCCGCTGGTTACTAAGGTCTGCCCGTTCGGCCACCGCACAGCTGTCCTCGCGCCGGCTTTTAGACTGGAACGGTGACGAGCGTCGACGATCTTCCCATCCGCGACGACCTGCGTGGTCGTAAGCCGTATGGTGCGCCACAGGCCCACGTGCGCGTCGAGCTCAACGTCAACGAGAACACTCACCCCGTGCCGCAGACGGTCGTTGACGACATCCTGAGTCGGGTTGAAGTCGCACTCGGCACCGTCAACCGGTACCCCGACCGCGAATTCACGGCGCTGCGTGACGCACTTGCCGGGTATCTCGGGCACGGCCTGAGCGCCGACAACATTTGGGCGGCGAACGGCTCGAACGAGGTCATCCAGCACGTCTTGCAAGCTTTCGGCGGACCGGGTCGGTCGGTGCTCGGTTTCCCTCCGACCTACTCGATGTATCCGCTCCTCGCATCCGGCACCGGCACCCGCTGGATTACCGCCGACCGCGACACCGACTTCGCGATCTCTCCCGAAACGGCGTCGACTGCTGTCGCGCTCGCCAAGCCCGACCTGGTCTTTTTCTGCTCGCCGAACAACCCGACAGGCACGCCGGTGTCGCTCGACGCCATCGCGGCGGCCTACGACGAGACCGACGGAATCGTGTTCGTCGACGAGGCATACGCCGAGTTCGCGCCTGATGGAACCCCCTCAGCCCTCACTCTGCTATCCGGCCGCCCGCGCCTAATTGTGTCGCGAACGATGAGCAAGGCATTCGCGTTCGCCGGCGCGCGCGTCGGCTACCTGGCTGCTGATCCGGCCGTAGTTGATGCGCTGCGCCTGGTGCGCCTTCCGTACCACCTCTCCGCGCTCACGCAGGCGGCGGCGGAAGGTGCGCTGGCCCACACATCCACCATGCTCGCGATGGTAGATGACATCCGCGAACAACGCGATCGGCTCGAACGCGAGTTGGCCGCCATGGGGTTCGCTCCGTATCCGTCACAGGCCAACTTCGTGTTGTTCGGCAACGTCGATAACCCGCACGAGGTTTTCGAGAAGTTGCTCGCTCAGGGAATCATCATTCGCGACGTCGGAATCCCGAACCACCTTCGCGTGACGGCGGGCACCGAGGCCGAGACGACGGAGTTTCTCGACGCGATTCGCAAACTGGTGCCCTAGGTAGGCTTGACGCATGGATCAGTCATCCGGCCGTAACTCCACCGGCGCCACCAGCCGCACTGCGTCACTCACGCGAGAGACGAGCGAATCGAGCGTCACGCTCTCGCTCGACCTCGACGGTTCGGGCAAGAGCAACATCAACACGAGCGTTCCGTTCTTTGACCACATGCTCACCGCATTCGCGAAGCATTCGCTGACTGACCTCAATATTCAGGCCAAGGGTGACACGCACATCGACGTGCACCACACGGTTGAAGACACTGCCATCGTGCTCGGTCAGGCGATTCGACAGGCGCTCGGCGACAAGTCGGGCATCTCGCGTTATGGTGATGCCCTCGTTCCGCTCGACGAAGCACTGGCTCGCGCCGTCGTTGATATCAGCGGTCGTCCGTTCCTCGTGCACGGCGGTGAGCCTGCTGGCTTTGAGTTCCACCTTATCGGCGGACACTTCACGGGCTCGCTCGTGCGTCACGTCTTCGAGGCGATTTCGTTCCACGCAGGACTAACGGTGCACGTCGACGTGCTCGCCGGGCGCGACCCGCACCACATCGCCGAGGCCGAGTTCAAGGCTTTCGCGCGTGCGTTCCGTCAGGCGAAGGCCTTCGATCCGCTCGTGCAGGGCATTCCGAGCACCAAGGGCGCACTGTGACGAAGACCGTCGTGGTCTTCGACTACGGAACGGGCAACATCCACTCGGCCATGAAAGCTGTCGAGGCCGCTGGTGCGAACGCAGTGCTCACGCGCGACAAGAAAGCGTGCACCGAGGCCGACGGTTTGCTCGTGCCGGGTGTCGGCGCGTTCGCTGCGGTGATGGATGCGCTGCGCCAGAGCGGCGGTGGCGAAGTCATTGAGCGCCGTCTCGCGGGCGGTCGCCCGGTGATGGGTATTTGCGTCGGCATGCAGGTGCTGTTCGAGTACGGTCTCGAGAAGCCCGGCGTTGAGGATGCGATGCAGACCGAAGGCTTGGGGGAGTGGCCCGGTGTCGTGCGCAAGCTCGATGCGCCGATTCTCCCGCACATGGGTTGGAATTCGGTCGATGCTCCAGCCGACTCGGTGCTCTTCAACGGCATCGCCGACGAGCGCTTTTACTTCGTGCACTCATACGCAGCAACCGAATGGATGCTCGACGTGATTCCGCCGTTCCCGACACCTGCGGTGACGTGGTCAACCTATGGCGAACGCTTCATTGCGGCGGTGGAGAACGGGCCATTGAGCGCGACACAGTTCCACCCGGAGAAGTCGGGTGAGGCGGGCATCCGCTTGCTCACCAACTGGGTTGATGCGCTCTAGTTGATTCGCCCGCGCGGGTAAACGACCGACCGTAGACTTGAGCCCGTGAGCGCACCCATTCTCGAACTCCTTCCCGCCGTAGACGTTGCCGAAGGTAAGGCCGTGCGCCTCACGCAGGGCGAACTCGGCACAGAAACCTCCTACGGTGATCCGGTCGATGCGGCCTTTGACTGGGCGAACCAGGGCGCTGAGTGGATTCACCTCGTCGACCTGGATGCCGCCTTCGGACGCGGTGAGAACCGCGCGCTCCTGCGTCGTGTGATCGACCAGGTTCCGAGTGTCAAAATCGAGCTGTCAGGTGGTATTCGCGACGACGCGAGCCTCGAGAACGCGCTCGAGAGTGGCGCAACCCGAGTGAACCTCGGAACTGCTGCGCTCGAGAATCCCGAGTGGGCCGCATCCGCCATCGAACGATTCGGCGACCGCGTGGCCGTCGGACTTGACGTACGTGGCGAAACTCTCGCCGCTCGCGGCTGGACCGAAGAAGGCGGCAACCTGTGGGACGTGCTCGCGCGACTTGAAGATGCAGGATGCTCGCGCTACGTGGTCACCGACGTGACACGTGACGGCATGCTCAACGGTCCGAACCTCGAGCTGCTCACGAGCATCACACGCAAAACGGGCAAGCCCGTTGTCGCATCCGGTGGCATTTCGTCTCTCGAAGACCTGATCGCACTGCGCGCGCTCGTACCCGAGGGCGTCGAAGGCGCAATCGTCGGCAAGGCGCTGTACGCCGGCAAGTTCACGCTGCGCGAGGCGATTACCGTTGCCTACGGATAACGACAATCACGCCGACTCTGCCGGTCAGCCGTGGGCGGGACGCAGTTTCGAACCAAACCCGAATGCGAACGACGACGGCTCGGCCGACCCCGCGGTCATTGGGGCGATTGAGGCGTTTCGCTCCCTGCCGTTGACCGACCCAGCGCGTGCCGAAGCGCAGTCGGCCGTCATCGCTGCCATTGGGCAATCACGTCTGTTGATGCCCCTCGTTGCCGAGGCGGGCGATCACGGTGTCGGGCCAAACGGACTCGTCGTCGACAAGACCCAAGAATTGGCGCTCGTCACCGTGGCCGGCCCGGGCGGGCAGAAGGTTTTGCCCGCGTTCACGTCCGTCACGGCGATGTCGCAATGGCGAGAGGATGCCCGACCCGTGCCGGTCGAAGCGCGCCGCGCTGCGCTCGCCGCCGTGCTCGAAGAAGTCAACTGGATCGTCGTCGACCCGGTGAGCCCGACCGAGTTCGTCATTCGCCGACCTGCCGTCGCGGCGATGGCAAAGGGTGAGCCCTGGGTCCCCGCGCACGTCGACCCCGAGCTGCAGGCCGCGTTCAATCAGGGTGCGTCCGCCGATCCTTACGTGCGCGCAATTCGTTTGGTTGCCGGCGATGCGGATGCGCGCGGAATGTCCGAGGACCTCGTCGTGCAACTCGTGCTCATCCCCGGTCTCGCACAGGACGACGTCGCTCGCACTCTGCAGGCACTCTCACGTGCGTGGTCGGATGAGCCACTCTTCGCCGAGCGCATTGACGCGCTAAAGATTCAGGTTGTCCCGGGGGGCTAGTTGCCACGGCATCACCATCGCGAAATGGTCGCCACGAAATAGACTCGCGCCATGGTAGGTACACGTTCTTTTGTGTTGGTCGCCGGGATTGTTGCTCTCGCAATCGGGCTGACCGGCTGCATGCTGCGCCCTCCGCTTCCCCTCGCACCAAATGTCGTCGCCACCTCTCCGGTCATTCGCCCCACAGATGACAGCACCCCAACCGGACCAACGCAACTCGACATCGCGACGCAACTCGTCGCGCAACTTCGACGCCAATGCACCTCCCTGCCGGTCGTACCCGCCGACCCGAAGTCTTGGCAATTCGCCTTCGGCGTTCCTGAGCACGTTCCCTACCAACTCATGGTGAACCTCCTCGACGACCGCACGGTCTACCTGTGGGTGACCCCGTATTCATCCGACAGGGCCGTCATCACGGTTCCCGTCAACGCCGGGGAATCGCAAAACGAGTTGATGGGAGAGTGGGGTTGCGCATCGCTCATCGTGACGGCCAAACCCTCGGCTGCCGACCGCGCATCCATCGCCACTCAACCAACGGCGGTGATGCCCGACTTCGACGGAGCAACCGAATACGACGTCGACTCGTGGTTCGCGGCCAACGCGCGATATGTCACTGTCGAATATGACTATGGATACGACTCAAACCCTGACTGTGAAGACGGCGGTGACGGGGATGTGGTCGGTCAGTCGATCGACGCCGACACCGTGATTGAGAACACTGCTGCGACCGACGTGGTCATCGAGATCGACTGCAGTTGGTGAGCATGTCGGTCGGCCCCGACAGCAACGAGCGCTAGCTGACCGGACCGGTCCACTTTTCGCCCGGACCCTGACCGATTTCATCGGGGATGGGCGATGCCTCACGGAACGCAAGCTGCACTGAGCGAAGGCCGTCGCGCAACGGACGCGCGTGCGAGTCGCTGATGTCGGGTGCGGCCGCGGTAATGAGTCCCGCGAGGGCGTTGATGAGCTTGCGCGCTTCATCCAGGTCGATCAGCGACGGCTGGCCCTCTTCGTCGGCGAGCCCGACTTTCACGGCCGCAGCCGACATGAGATTGACCGCAACCTCGACGATGACTTCGATTGCGGGCACCTCCGCGATGTCGAGCACCTGACGGTTGACGTCTTCGGGTTGGCTCACGCGAAAGTCCTCTGCTAAAGTGATGAAGTTGCCTGCACGAAAGTGTGAGCAACGTGAGTCAAGTGGAGAAATCCCACCTGATGACCGTCCAAGGTTACTTCAGGTCTTGCACTCCGCCGGAACGGGCAACCGCCACGGTAGGTCAGGGTGCGAGCCGGTCCGCCGGCTGGTGAGTAAATGCGACGCACTGCGTGCGGCGCATCCATCTCGCCATAGTTCTTCTCTTCTCTCACGGCCGTTCGGGCCACTAAGACATTCGTCTCAAGAGGAGAACACCATCAGCGATCCCCGCACCAACGACCGCATTCGCGTCTCGGAAGTTCGTCTCGTCGGCCCCACCGGTGAGCAACTCGGAGTCGTGGCGATCGACGTTGCCTTAGCGCTTGCCGCCGAAGCGGACCTCGACCTCGTTGAGGTTGCTCCGAACTCGCAACCGCCCGTGGCGAAGATCATGGATTACGGCAAGTTCAAGTACGAAGCCGCGCAGAAGGTCAAAGAAGCTCGCCGCAACCAGGCGAACACGATTCTCAAAGAGGTTCGGTTCCGTCTGAAGATTGACGAGCACGACTACGACACCAAGCGTCGCCACGCGATCAGCTTCCTTTCGGCTGGCGACAAGGTGAAAGCTATGATTCTGTTCCGCGGTCGTGAGCAGTCTCGCCCCGAACAGGGTGTGCGTTTGCTTCAGCGTTTCGCCGAAGACGTCGCCGAGTACGGCCAGATTGAATCGACCCCCACGGTCGACGGTCGCAACATGGTCATGGTGATCGGTCCGCTGCGTTCGAAGTCGGATGCGCGCGCCGAGCTCCTCGCCAAGCGCGACGCTGCCAAGGCCGAGGCCAAGGCCGCTCGCACCGAGAAGTCGAGCGCACCGGCAGCCGACAAGGCTCCCGCTGCCAAGGCTCCTGCTGCCGAGAAACCGGTTGTCAAGCCGGTTGTCGAGCCGGCCGTCGAAGCTCCGGTAGTCGAGATGCCAATCGTCGAAGCATCGCCCGCTGAAAAGCCCGCGACCAAGGCACCGGCGAAGGCCCCCGCTGCCAAGGCTGCCGCT
>CAZYYL010000060.1:0-6674 GCA_964651425.1 uncultured Microbacteriaceae bacterium
ACGACACGGTTGCCACCGCTGAGATTCGCTTCGGAGACAATGACCGTCTGGCAGCGATGGTTGCCTCAATTCTGCATGCCGATGTGCTCATCTTGTTGAGCGACGTGGATGCCCTGTACACGAAACCCCCGCACGAGCCGGGCGCGGAGCGACTCGACAGTGTGGCGTTTGATGACGACCTGTCCGCGTTCGAGTTCGGTGCGATTGGTGCGGCCGGAGTGGGAACAGGTGGTGCGGCAACGAAGGTGTCTGCGGCTCGACTCGCGACCGAAGCGGGCACGAGTGTTCTCGTCACCAACTCGCTCCTCGTTGACCAGGCTCTCGCGGGCGACATGGTCGGCACGTGGTTCCAGGCGGACCCGTCCGTTGTTCGTGCCGCATCGTCGACTCCGCGAACGTCTGAACCTGTCGAGTATGAGCGAAAGTAGAATCTCGTCATGACCGTTGCCTCGTCTATCGTCGTCGCTCGCCCGGAGCTTATTGCGCTGCTCGAGGATTCGCGCGAGGCGGCTCGTGTTCTCGCAAACGTGTCAACGGCGAAGAAAAACGCGGGACTCGCGGCCATGGCTGACACGATTGAAGCGAACATCCCGGAGATCATTCAAGAGAACGCGAAAGACCTCGACAACGGACGCGCGAACGGCATCGGCGACGGCCTGCTCGACCGTTTGATGCTCGACGAGAAGAGACTCCGCTCACTTGCTGGCGCGGTTCGTCAGATCATCACGCTCACCGACCCGGTCGGTCAGGTCGTTCGAGGTAACGACATGCCTAACGGTGTGCATCTCGTTCAGGTTCGCGTGCCGTTCGGCGTTGTCGGCGCGATTTACGAAGCGCGCCCCAATGTCACCGTCGACATCGCAGCCATCGCGCTCAAGAGTGGAAATGCCACCGTTCTGCGTGGTGGAACTGCGGCCGAAAACTCGAACCGTATTTTGGTGCGCCTTCTTCAGGAAGCCCTTGCAACTGTCGGACTGCCAGCACTGACCGTTCAGACCATCGACCCGTTCGGACGTGCCGGCGCAACTGAGTTGATGACCGCTCGCGGATACGTGGATGTGCTCATCCCGCGCGGGTCGCAGAACCTCATCGACTCGGTCGTGCTCGAGTCAAAGGTGCCTGTCATTGAAACGGGCGCGGGCGTCGTTCATCTCGTCATCGATGAGTCAGCGAACCTCGACTGGGCCGTCGACATCGCCCACAACTCGAAGGTGCAGCGCCCGAGCGTGTGCAACGCCCTCGAGACGATTCTCGTCCTGAAGCAGGCTGCTCCTCGAGTGTTGCCCGCAGTGCTTGACCGTTTGGCCGGCGCCGGTGTGATCATCCACGGGGATGCGGCCACGCGCGCCATCTGGCCCGATGCGGTTCCCGCCGTCGAGTCGGACTGGTCGACCGAGCACATGGACCTCGAGCTGTCGGTCAAGGTCGTCAACGATCTCGACGAAGCACTCAACCACATTCGCACGTACGGCACGCACCACACGGATTCAATCATCACGAACGACGTGTCGAACGCCGAACGATTCTTGGCCGAGGTCGATTCGGCCGTTGTCATGGTCAATGCGTCGACGCGATTCACGGATGGCGGAGAGTTTGGCTTCGGAGCTGAGGTGGGAATATCGACGCAGAAGCTGCACGCTCGTGGACCGATGGGGCTTCCCGAACTCACCAGCACCAAGTGGCTGGTTCGTGGTTCCGGCCAGATTCGTCACTAGACTTGGTGCATGGATGTCATCACCACTCTCGCCGCTGAAGAAGCTCTCAACCCGCTGTGGGCACCCGGATGGGTGTTTGGGGTAGTGCCTCTCGTCATCTTCTTTGTGCTCGGTTTCGTGCTGTTCACCTACCGTGATGTTGCCAACCGTCACAGCCAGAAGACCGGCAAGGGTAGCGGCCACGGCGGTCACCACTAGGCCTTAGCGTGATGACGACCGACGTCGACACTCGTCGCATCGGTGTCTTGGGTGGAACGTTCGATCCACCCCACCTGGCACACCTCGCGATAGCGAGTGACGTGTGCGCCGCACTGGAGCTGGACGCGATTGTGTTTGTGCCCGCCGGCGACCCGTGGCAGAAGACCACGTCGGCAAGTGCCGCACAACGATTCGACATGGTGCGTGCGGCTGTTGAAGCGGATGCGAGGTTTCGGGCGTCCCAAATTGATATTGACCGACCCGGCCCGACGTACATGGTCGATACGCTGACGGACCTGCGCGCGGAATTGACGGCCGAAAGCGAAGCCGCAATCGAACTGTTTTGCATTGTTGGCACGGACGCACTGGCCGGCTTGCACACCTGGCACGAGGCCGAGCGCTTGCCTGCTCTCGCCACCTTAGTTGGCGTCGTTCGCCCCGGGCACACGTCAAATCAGCCGACACTCAACGGTCTGACCGTAGACTTTGTGCAGGTTCCCTCGTTGGAAATCTCGTCGACGGACATTCGTCGCAGAGTTTCGGCGGGTGAACCCATCCGATATTTGGTTCCGGATGCGGTCGCTGAGTACATCACGACCCACAACTTGTACGGGAGATCGTCGTGAGTAACACAGCGGGGGAGTCAGGCGCGTTGAACGCGTTCGGCGACCTGTCACGCCGTGCTCGACGTGAACTCGAAGAAAACGGACTCAACCCCGATGCAGCTCGCGATGAGTTGTTGTCGACGGGGGCGATTACGTTGCCCACAGGTGGGATTCTCACCAGTGATTTGGTCAATCCCGCGACAGGTGGTATTTCTTCGCCGGTCGGAACCGACACAGGACAACACAGCACCGCAGGGCTCAGCCGTCGCGAGTTGCGCGCGATGCAGGAACGCACCGAAGTTTTGCCGGGCGTTACATCAACGACCGGTGCGACCGTAATTCCGGCGCCGACGGGTTCGGTCATGCCCACATTCACGTTGCCGACGATGCCGGGCGCACCTGGTTCGGGTTCTGGTACCGCTTCCGGAGTGGTTGCGGGTGCGAGTAACTTCGGAATTTCGCCTGCACTGTCGGACACGGCAACACCCGTCGAGCACGTCATCAGCGAGACGACCACGCCACTCGACCAGATGTTGAACCAGCAGGCGCTTGCTGCGCAGCCCGTTGTCACGACACAGCCGTCAGATACGTTCTCGCTGTCTACGCAGTCGACGGGCGTGATCTCGACGACGAGTCATGCGTTGATCATCCCGTCGCCCCCGGACCCTCTGTCGGGCCCGATTCTTACGCTTGACCAAACCGGAGAGATCTTGATGACCGGCCAGATTGTGTTGCCGGCGAGCATGGGTACGACGGGGGCGGATGCGGGACGCCTGGATATGCCCGATGTCGACATTGTCGATTATGGGTCCGAAGTTATTCCGAGCCAGGATCTGGCTCCCGTTCGGGCCACTTCGGCGGTGAGTGCGACAGTCACCCGCGGTGGCGCCGTCACTTCGCCCATCAAATCTCGCGACCGGGTTCCGCTCGCGTTGACCATCACGGCGACGATCCTCGCTGTCACCGTCGTCGGACTTTTCGTCACGGGTTATCTCTTGGGAGTTTTCTAAATGACCGCATCCGCGCACGCGCTGGAATTGCTCAAGGTTGCCGTCGCAGCCGCCGACTCGAAGGGTGGCGAAGACATCGTCGCGCTCGATGTCACTGAACCACTTCCCTTGACGGACATCTTTCTCATCATCACCGGACGCAACGAGCGCAATGTCTCGGCGATTGCCGGTGAGATTGAAGACAAGCTTCTCGAGGAAGGCACAAAGCCACTTCGTCGTGAAGGTCGTGGCGAAGGTCGCTGGGTTCTGCTCGACTTCGGTGACATCGTCGTGCACGTATTCCATGAGGAAGAGCGCATGTATTACGGTCTCGAACGACTTTGGAAAGACTGCCCAGTATTGCCGATTGAGGTCGTCGGTGCGGATTTAGCGCCAACGGAGTGATGTAGTAACCTTGGCAACGGCTCAATTGAGCTAATGGGTCTGTGGCGCAGCTGGTAGCGCACCTGCATGGCATGCAGGGGGTCAGGGGTTCGAGTCCCCTCAGATCCACAAAACCTCAAAGACCGCCTTCGAGCGGTCTTTTTGGGTTTTACGGGACGTGAGTCTCGAACCCCGTGGTGGGCCACCGCGGACGCGCGCTGATACGCTGAACCAACATTTCCGCACAAATTTGGGAGTAATTATGGCGAGCAACAACGCGAGCGACCAGAACTGGGTCGTCACACTTCTTCTCTGCATTTTCCTCGGATACCTCGGTATCCACCGCTTCTACGTAGGCAAGGTCGGCACGGGCATCCTGATGCTTCTCACGGGTGGTCTCCTCGGCGTGCTGTGGGTGATTGACTTCATCATGATCTTGGTCGGCTCATTCACCGACAAGAGTGGCCGCTTCGTCAAGGCATAGGCCTCTTGCGGTGGATGTCATACGCTGAGTGCTTGTGACGTCACCACTCTTTACTCTCGCGCTTGACGCGGGTCAGACCGGGATTCGCACGCTTCTCATCTCCGATTCGAATCGGGTTGAGGGAGCGTATCCCGGTCTTCTTACTGACCGTGAACTGTTCGGTCAGCTCGCCACGGTCATAGCGGATGCGCTCACCGCGGCTGGCGTATCCGCTGACGACCACGTCACCCTATGCGTTGGCATGACAGGGCTCACCGCCGCGAACAGCCTGCCCGCCGACCTGCTCGCGAAGGTGCCAGCAAGTGTGAAGCGCGTTCTCTTGGTGCACGATTCGATTTCGGGATTCCTCGGCGCCATCGGTCTCGGCGAAGGAGTGATGACCGCTGTCGGAACTGGCGTTGTGACTCTCGGTGTCGGCGCGAACGACATCGCCAGAGTCGACGGATGGGGCAACCTGGTCGGTGACGCGGGGTCGGCCTACTGGATTGGGCGCGCCGGCCTAGACGCGGGCATGCGGGCATACGACGGCCGGCTCGATTCGCCAGCACTGCTCTCACTCGTGACCGACAACTTTTCGCATCCCGAAGAGGCCTACATCGACCTGCAAACTAGCACCGACCGTGTTGCTCGCATCGCCGGGTTTGCCCGCGACGTGATTGAGATGGCGGCGACGGATACGCACGCGGCCGACATCGTTCGATCCGCCGGTCGCGAGCTCGCGATTTCTGCGCACGCAGCGGCTCGTCGTGTGGGTCTCGATACCGCACTGCACCCGAAGTTCAGCTGGGCCGGGAACGTCATGAAGTCAGATTTGCTGCGCGAGTCGTTTGCGATGGAACTCGTTGCGCGCATCCCTCACGCCGTGCTCGTTCCTCCGGTGGGGGAACCGATTGACGGTGTCGCTCTGCTCGAGCTCGTGCCCGACGAATCGCCGTTGCGTCCGGTTATCCACGAGTCGACTCGCTCATAAGTTTTTCGCTTGCCCGTCGCTAGCTAGACGAGATCCCGCCAGTCCCGCTCAGGCTCATCCACGTCTCGCGGCGGTGGCTCCGGGTCACCCCAGCCGAACGCATCTTCACCCGCAACCTCGATGGGCAGCGTGATGGACATGGTCGGCGGTATCACGACGACATCTTCGTCGCGACGGTACTTGAGTACGTTGTCGACGTAGTCGCGCACGGCTTCGTTGAGCGGCACATCCCGATTCTGTTCTTCGCACATGTACCAGCGGTGTTCGAGTACCTGGTGGAACACCTCGGCCGCCTCGAGCTTGTGCTCGTACTCGGCGGGAATCGCACGAATGACGGGCTCATAAACTCGCGTAAGCCAGAGGTGGGCCTTCATTTCTTCGTCGAGGTCGGGAATCTGCACGGTCGCGGCATACCCGTCGAGGTCGTTGAGCAGACGACGGGCTTGATTCTCTTCGGTGTCGAGACCGGTCAACCGCAGTAGGCGCCGGGCGTGGTGTCCGGCATCCACCACCTTTGGTTGAATTCGAACCTTTGTGCCGGAATCAGTGGTCTGGATGTCCAACTCGCCGATGTCGAACCCGAGGTCGTTCAGGCGCGCGACGCGACGGTTGATGCGCCACAACTCGCTCTCGTCGACGAGTTCGGGGTCGTTGAGTTCGTGCCATAGCTCGTCGTACTTCGCCATGATTCGGTCAGCCACGTCGACGGCGTCAATCGTCGGATCAAGTCGACCGCTCGCGTGAAGGTCCATGAGTTCGCCGGCAATGTTGATGCGCGCGATTTCAAGATCGTGAGCGCGCTGACCATCCGTGAGCACCTCGGGGTACAGACGCCCCGTTTCGGCGTCCACGAGATACGCGGCGAATGAGCCTGCGTCACGTCGGAAGAGCGTGTTGCTGAGCGACACGTCTCCCCAGAAGAAACCGGTCGCGTGCAGGCGCACCAGAAGGAGAGCGAGGGCATCCACCAACCGTTTCGCTGTCTCGGGTCGCAAAGTCGTCTGGTACAAGGCGCGGAAAGGCATCGAAAACTTGAGGTGTCGCGTGACAAGTGCGGCGGGGAGATCCTCACCGTCGGCATCGTGTCGGCCGGTAACGACGGCGACCGGCTTGACGCACGGAACCTTTAACTTGCGCAGGTCGCGCAGCATCTCGTATTCGCCGCCGGCCATCTCGGCCGTTGTTTCTTTGATGGCAATCACGCTGTCACCGAGCTGCACGAACCGCACGATGTGTCGCGAGATACCCTTCGGCAGGCTCGTCGTGATGTCGTCGGGCCAGTCGACCAGCGAGAGGTGCCAGGGCAACGTCAAGAGCGCCGGTTCGACC
>CAZYYL010000061.1:0-6539 GCA_964651425.1 uncultured Microbacteriaceae bacterium
GGTTAGAGCAGCGGACTCATAATCCGTCGGTCGCGGGTTCAAGTCCCGCACGCCCTACTCTTGATTGCCGATTGCGTGGGTGACGAAATATGTCACCCACCGTCGCGGTCGCCCGACGCCTGTGCGAAATTGTGACTGTCGCGTTCGTAAACCTTGGGAGCCACAGTGACCGCCTCACTTATTTCACTGCCAGTCCTCGACGTGTCGCGTGCGCGTGGCTCAGAAGAGGAACGTGTTGCGTTCCGAGAGGACCTGCGTCGCATTACACACGAAGTCGGCTTCTTCTATTTGGTTGGGCACGGGATACCCTCCGAACGATTCGCGGAGGTGGTGAGTGCATCCCGTGCATTCTTTGACCTGCCTGAAGAAGACAAGCTTCAGCTGGAGAACACGAATAGCCCGCATTTCCGCGGCTACACCCGCGTCGGAGGTGAACTCACGCAGGGCAAGGTGGATTGGCGCGAGCAGATTGACATCGGGCCGGAGCGTGAGGCGATTGACATCGCTGGCGGGGTCGACGACTTCTGGGTGCTTCAGGGGCCGAACCTGTGGCCGTCTGATTTGCCGGCGTTGCAGCGCGTGTCCGAGGACTGGATTCAGACGCTGTCCGAGTTGAGTCAGGTGCTGTTGACGGAATGGGCGCTTGCGCTTGGCGCATCCGCGGACCATTTCGCTGACGCGTTCGACGATCAGGCCGCACCGCTGTTGAAGATTGTGCGCTACCCCGGAAAATCCGACACCGAAATCACGCAGGGCGTCGGGGCTCACAAAGACGTTGGCGTGCTCACGCTTCTGTATGTGGAAGAGGGTAAGGCCGGCCTACAGGTCGAGTACAACGGCGAATGGATAGACGCACCTCCGCTCAAAGATGCCTTCGTCGTCAACATCGGCGAGATGCTCGAAATCGCGACGAACGGTTACCTCAAAGCGACCGTGCACCGTGTTCTTTCGCCGAAGGTCGGTGACGACCGAGTCTCGATTCCGTTCTTTTTCGGGCCACGACTGGATGCACGCATTCCGCGCATCGCATTGCCGGCCGAACTACAGGCTCAGGCGCGAGGCGTGGGAACCGACGCGCATAACTCAGCACTCCTCGACGTATTCGGTGCGAACTCTCTGAAGAGTCGAGTTCGGGCACACCCCAACGTCGTTGAAGCGCACTATCCGCAGTGGTCGAGCGGTTCGACCGTCAGTTCGGCCTACTGAGAGTCGCTACGGAAGGATTCGTGTCGCCGAAACCGCGCTGGTTCCGGCTCCGAATTGAGTCACGCCGCTCACGCGCACGTAGTAGGTCGCTCCGGGAGTAAGGCCACCGATGGTTGCCCCTGGTGTTGCGCTCACGCCGTCAGATACTCGCACCCACGTGGTCGACGTCGAGAGACGGTAATCCACTAGATAGTCGCTGATGGTTCCGCCGTTCGTCACCGGTGGGTTCCACGACACGGCTGCGCTACTGTTCGCCGGGGTAACAGTCAGGGAGGTCACCTGCGCGGGCCGGCCCGAGAGTGTGGTGCGGTTGTAGGTGGCGGATACCGGACCCTGTGCCAGTTCGGTCTTTGCAGTGACGCGGAAGTTGTAAGCGGCGCCGGGCGTTAAGCCGGAAACCGACGCGCTGGGACTCGCGCTGACACCATCCGCCGAGATAATCCACGTCAATGCAGTTGAGCGCTTGTATTCAACGACATAGTCGACGATGTCGGCACCATTCCCTGAAGGGGCTGACCACGTGAGATTCACCGACGTCGGATTCGTTGCCGAGGCGGTGACTGACGTGACGGCGGATGGAACACCGGTCAGGCTGGTCAGGCGAAGAGGCGTTGACCACGTTCCGGCCCCAAATGGAGAAATGCCACGCACGCGAACCTCATACGCCGTCGATGGGCTGAGGGCGGAAACCGAAGCAGACGTCACCGTTGACGGAGATCGAGTGACGGCAGTCCAGGCCACTGTGCCGGCTTTGCGAAACTGAACTTCGTAGTCGGTCACGCTTGAGCCGGGAGCGATTGAGGTTGCCCATGAGACGACGGCCGAAGCGGCGCGAAGCCCACTGGCGACGAGCCCGGTCACGGTATTGGGGAGACCCGAAAGCGTGGTCGCGCGCACAGTGGCCGAAGCCGCGCTGGTCACATCCGTCACCGAATTGACGCGAAGCTCGTATGTCTTGCCCGGTGTCAGTCCCGTGACGGTCGTCGTGAGATCAAGGGCTGCGGGTCGATCCCAGGTCGTCCAGCTGGTGGTGCCAGCCAGTCGATATGACACGACGTAGTTCGTGATTGGTGACGACGACAGTGATCGTTGCCACGAGAGTCCAATGCTCGTGAGGTCGGTGCTCGTGACGGAGAGCGCCGCGGGTGCGGTCGCCGGTACACCCACTGCGGCACCGCCGGGGAAACTCGCCAGGCTGAGTTCAGAGGTCGTACCCGTGTGGAAGGCATAGTGCGCGACCATGTTCGGCGCCGATCCATCTTTGATGGCCGTCGCGACCTGAGTTGCCGAGGCGCTGGGATTCGCCGAAATGTAGACAGCTGCAGCTCCCGCGACGTGCGGGCTCGCCATTGAGGTCCCGCTCATCAGTGCCGAGGTTGTCGGAGATACGTAGTTCACCGACGGAATGTCGACACCCGGCGCATAAAGGTCTACACACGAGCCGAAATTAGAGAAGGATGCTTCGGCGTCGTTCTTGTCGACGGCTCCAACGGTGAGCGCATTAGGAGCGGCTGCGGGTGTCATGGAACACGCGTCTTGACTACTGTTTCCCGCCGCAACGGCGACAACGAATCCGGCGTCGATCGCCTTTTGAACCGCGACGAGGAATGGATCCGTTGCCCGGCACGGAAGTGACGAGCGGCACGGAGCGCCAAGACTCATGTTGATCACGCCAACTGTTCCGGCTGGCTTGTTCGCAATTTCCCAATCAATACCGCTCACGATCATGGATGTGGTTGCGCCACCGCCACCACAATTGAACAATCGAATCGGCACAAGCAGGGCGGATTTGGCGACACCGTATGTCGTTCCCGCAATGGTTCCGGCGACGTGCGTGCCGTGACCATAACAGTCGTTCGTATTGGTTGAAGCCTGGTCAGTGACGAAATTCACACCCGGCAAAAGTCGCGCGCCGAACTCCGGACTTGCTGCGATTCCCGTATCGAGAACGTAAACTCGCACGCCAGACCCCGCAGTCGATGGATACGCATACGTCGGGTCAACCGGGCGACCCGAGTAGTCAAGCATCGACAAATTCCACGGCGCCGAAGATTGCGTCGACATGAGCTCGACGGGACGATCAGCTTCGATGGTCTCTCCCACGATGGTGGACTTCACATCGCCCAGTTCGGATGGTGTGAGGGAGACGGCCACGCCATTCAGCGCGTTGTCATAGACGGCGTCGGGAGCGGTGCCGAGATCTGCGAGTTCGTTGAGAAGCGCATCCGTCTGGCCTTCTGGCACTTGGATGATGTATGAAGTTTCGGTCGTCGAAACGGCATCAGCGGCGAACGCGCCACCCGAAGAGGCGCCGACAGGAATGAGGACGGCAAGGCACGTCACAACGGCGCCCAATGCGCCGGTCTTGTGAGAAATCGCCATGGATTAAGCAAACCACGGATGGGCGGGGTGGGTCGTCGTCGCGCATCCAAGAATCATCAAAGAATTGGCGCGAGCCTGAGAAACTTCAGGGGTACCGGCTCCTACGATAAACAGGTGACTGAGCCGAACGCGACTACGCAGACCCCGATCGAGGCATACGAATTCTTCCGACGTCGCCGAGAAGAGATGGTGACCCTTCCGCAGGGCAACCTGGCCCTCATTGTGACGCAGTGGTTCCACGGCACACCCGGGGAATTCGAGACCGTGTGGGGGATTCCTGGCGAGTGGGCAGCACGTGACGCCGGTGTGTCTGGGCTCGAAGTCCGTGCATCCGCTGCCGATGGTATTTATGTCGACGAGGTGCTCGTGGACGGCACCGTGACGGTGCTCGGCAAAGATTCAGAGACGCCCTCCACGTTGCGGTTCGACGACGGCAAGACGGGATTCGTCATCGCGAGCGAAGAGGGCCGATACGCGCTTCGCGTGTGGGACCCACAGTCAGAGGACCTCGCCAATTTCGGTCGAATCGATGCATATGACTACAACCCCGACTGGGTGATCAACGCCCGCTTTGTGCCGATTGAAGGGGGTCGCGCAGTCGGTGTTGACCATTTGAAAGACGAAGGTGCCACGCGCGAGAAGGTCGTGCCGGCCGACATCATCTTTTCGGTTGACGGTGTCGAGTACACCGTTGCAGCTTTCCAAGAAGGACGGGCACTCCTACTCGTATTCGCCGACGCGACAAACGGGGATGCCACCTACTCGGTTGGCCGATTCCTGATGTGTGCGCCCAACTCCGATGGATCCATCACTCTCGACTTCAACCGCGCCTACTTGCCGCCGTGTGCGTTTAGTTACCACTTCAACTGCCCGATGCCTCCGGCGCAGAATCGTTTCCCGTTTGCCATCGAGGCCGGTGAGAAGCAGGTGCTGAACCGAGAAGGCCAGCTACTCCACTAATCGGTTGGGCCGGCCGACTTGGGTCGGCGTCCTCGACCCGGGCGATCCTCGGCAAACGCGTGTGCGGTCAGTTCGCCCGCCGCGATTGCTGCGCTGACGGCATCGAGCCACGAAATGATTCCGATTCGATGGATGCGCGTCGCTTGGTCGACCAAGTGTGCAGGTGTGCTCGTGCGAGACCGGGAGATGGAGCCCGCCGTCGGTGACGCGCACGCGGCACGTATCGCCGCGATAAGCCGGTCGGCCGAGGCGTGGGGGAGAGAGGCACACAGGAGCACCGCATCCATCACCTCTGACCAGTCGTCGACGTCGAGAGGCTGCGCTCCCTCGAGCCACAAATTGGCTTCTGAGCGCCCAACGTCCGTGAGGTGGTACATCGGGAGTTTCCCCTGAACTGCGTCTTCTGTGGTCAAATGTGCACTCGTCACGAGTCGTCCCAGCGTCGAATACACCTGACCCGGGTTGACGCCACGACGGTGAGGAAGTCTGCTCTCGATCTCAAAGAGAATCTGGTGGCCATAGGTGGGAGCGATGGTCAATACTCCAAGAATGCATGCGCGAACGCTCATCTCTGCCTCCTGGTGACGGTCACGACCCTAGCGAGACTACTTCAGCGGCGGCGGCGACCGGAAACCCGCATTTGCTGGGAATTCCCCGGGGAACACCGATTCGGGAATTGCGCTCTGTCGTCGGTGCGTGACACACTCTCTGAGCACGCAATTTCTGCTGTACACCTCGAAGGTCGTTGGGGAAGACGAATCTTCATTACGAGGTAAAGGCAGATAAATGAGTGAAATTCAGACGCGCGGAGTGGTGTTCATCCATTCCGCGCCGAAAGCGGTCAGCCCACATATAGAGTGGGCCGTCGGTCGTGCCATCGGTTCACCGGTGAACTTTGAGTGGCGCACGCAACCGCTCCTGCCTGACTTTGTGCGCACCGAATTCGAATGGCAGGGACCATTCGGAGCCGGTTCGTTGATTGCGTCGTCGCTTCTTGGCTGGCAGGGGATCCGATTCGAGGTCACCGAAACGGGTGAAGCGGGAAATTCAGGTGAGCGATGGATATTCACCCCGAGCCTCGGCACATTCCACGTGCACACCGATGAAGTGGGCAACTACCTCGTGACCGAGAACCGTCTGCGCTCTGTGGTGGAGGTGTCGTCGAACGACCCGTTCGCGATGAGAGATGAGATTGATCGAATCCTTGGCGGCCCGTGGGACCGCGAACTCGAAACGTTCCGGAGCGCCGAAGACGGCGCATCCGTCACGTGGTTACATCGCGTCGGTTAGTTGTAGCTGCGGAACGCGGCGACGGCGTTGTGCCCACCGAAACCGAACGAGTTACTAATCGCGACGATGTCACCGGCAGGAAGAACGCGCGGCGACGTTGCCACATCGAGCTTAATCTCGGGGTCTTGGTTGTCGAGGTTGATGGTCGGGGGAGCCATGCGTTCCTTGAGAGCCATCACCGTGAACAGCGCCTCGATTGCACCCGCGCCACCGAGGAGGTGGCCAGTCGCCGACTTCGTCGCCGAGACGACGATGCTGTCGAGGTGGTCACCGAAGACGCGACGGAGAGCGTTGTACTCCGCGATGTCGCCGACGGGCGTGCTTGTTGCGTGGGCGTTGATGTGCACCACGTCAGTGAGTGAAGCGCCTGCCATGGCGATGGCGTCCTTCATTGCGCGCGCCGCCGCATTGCCGTCGGGGTCAGGCGCGGTGATGTGGTACGCGTCACTCGTCACAGAGCCTCCACACACCTCGGCATAAATCTTGGCGCCACGAGCCAGGGCATGCTCTTCGGTCTCGAGAACGAGCGCCGCCGCGCCTTCGCCCAAGACGAAGCCGTCGCGATCGACGTCATACGGACGCGACGCACTCTGAGGGTCGTCATTCCGCTTTGAGAGAGCTTGCATCGCCGCGAATGACGCAATGGGAAGCGGGTGAATCGCTGCCTCGGAGCCACCGGCAACGATGACGTCGGCGTATCC
>CAZYYL010000062.1:0-6422 GCA_964651425.1 uncultured Microbacteriaceae bacterium
TTGCGTGTCGGCCGAGTTCTGACTGACGACCATGACCGATCGCGGCCACGTGTCGGCCGCCTGCGGCATGACGAAGGTCAGCGGAACATCCCCGATGGGCGCGGGCATCGGAATCGTCGCATCCGTTGCGTGCATCGAGTACGTCGCCATGCGCGTGGCAAGTGCGCCACCCGACATGCGTGTACGAAGCAGGTCACGGTCAGACGTTTCATCTGCCTTCGCCACCGTCGTCGAAATCTCGCTCAGGATGCGCTTGAGCTGCGCCTCGGTAACCACGGGGGGAAGCAACTCAGCCGTCGAGGCGCTCGACGAAGCGGTCGGCGTATCGACCACAACTCCCGTTTCGTAGGGCGAGGTGCACGCGCTCAAGCCAAGGGCCACAACCGAGGACAACCCCACCGCAACAAAGGCCACTCGACCTCGACGGCGAGATTGGCCGCGTCGACCCTTCGGTGCGGCCGAGATGCTCGGTGAGTCCTGCGGTGAATATCGACGCGGACGCGGTGGCTTGGGCATGCGACCGCGACGACGTGGACCCTGCTGGTTGCGCCAGTGCGATAACGCCCAGAGGTAGAGGAAGAGACCGATGATGGCAAGACCGCCACCGAGGAAAATGAGGTTGTCGTCGTTTAGCCAGAGGAACGTCGCCGGCGGCAACGGCCATGCGATGGCAAGTTTCGGTGGAATCGCACTGCTACCGTCGGCGGCCACGAGCACAGCCATGTCTTCAGCCACGTTCGCCGAGAGCGACGCGACCGTCTTGCCCATGCGTTCATCCAGCCACATGTCATTGCCGGAGGGGTTCGTGATGGTTGGCGGCGTCGCCGGCACCGCGTTGGGGTCGTCAGGGTTGGCAGGCGCAGGAGAGACGACTGGACCAAGTGCCAACGCGTTGGTTTCGGGGTCATAGGTGACAGTCGCGTATGACGACGATCCCAGCCATCCGATCACATCGGTGTCACGTCCGTAGCCAACAAACGC
This sequence comes from uncultured Microbacteriaceae bacterium, assembly GCA_964651425.1. Taxonomy (GTDB): domain Bacteria; phylum Actinomycetota; class Actinomycetes; order Actinomycetales; family Microbacteriaceae; genus RFQD01. Next base: position 982 of record CAZYYL010000062.1, read on the forward strand.
CGACGAGCCACCCGACGCTTCGACGGTCTGCAGACCCGGATTTGCGCGCAAAACGGTGGAGTCGATCACCAAGTACGACGCGTCGGCTGACGACACATCAAGTGAGGTCTCGAGCGCGCGCGGCCCGGCGAGAATCTTGAAAGAGACTCCCACGACGAGGAGTAAAGCCGAAAAGGCGAAGACAACAATGGCCGCGATAAATCGCATCTGTTCCTCCTCGCGAATCGGACTTCATACTCAGGGCGTGCGCGTTCAGCACAGAAAAAATCGCTCTCGTAAGGATACCGGACGGATGTCTGGGAAGAATCTGATGAGGTTTGGCGCTCACCTCGCGCGGGTAGACTCGGTCAGGCTTGCGTCGGTGTTCGTGTTGACGCGCATTCTTAACTACGTACTGAACGGAGCAATCGTGTCTGATTCGATTGATACCTTCCCCCGCGTGCTGCGTGGATACGACCCGGCCGCCGTCAACAAAACGGTCAGCAAGCTTCGTCGTGAACTCCTGACGTCAAAGCAGGTGATGGATGAGCAGTCCGCACTCATCGGTGACCTCACGATGCGGGTCGAATCGCTCGAGACCGACCTCCGCGAGGTCGGAGATCCCACGTACGCCGGTCTCGGCGCCAAGCTCGAGTCCACACTGCGTAATGCCGAGGAACAAGCGGCTCGCCTGATTTCGCGCGCCGAAACGGACTCGTTCAACATTCGCGCGAACGTTGACCGCGAGATCGAAATCCTCTTTGAAGAAGCCCAGACGCAGGCCCAATTGATCGTCGAAGAAGCCGAACGCACCGCCGCGGGCATCGTGCTCGATGCCGAAACGAAGGCATCATCCGTCACCGTCCAGGCCAAAGCCACGGCTGACGTGCTCGTCAAAGAAGCAGAGCATGACGCTGCCGAACTTCGCGGCCAAATTGCAACGGAGGTCGCCAACGCTCGTTCGACGGCCCGCCGCGAAATCGACGAACAGCTTGCTCAGGCTCAGCGCGAAATCGCCGAGCTCCGCCTGCTCTTCATCAAAGAAGTTGGTGACGAGATTCCGGCGAAGCGTGGCGAGAAGCCCACGCTCAAAGAGGTTGTCGCCATGTTGCGCCTCGAGACCGAGAAGTCGGTCACGATGGACAAGGCCGAAAAGGAATACCTCAAGAAGCACCAAGAGGCCGTCATGGCAACCCAGAAGTACCTCGACGCCGCCAAGGATCAGCTCGCAAAGGCGCGCGCTCGCGCCGCCGACAAGAAGCTCGAGGCCGACGCCATCGAAATGCTGGCGCAGAAGGAAGCCCGTGCCCTGCGCGAGCGCACCGACAAGCACGTCAAAAAGATTCTGGAAGACGCGAAGAAGACGTCAGCCGCCCTCGTCGAGGCCGCCGACAAGCAGGCGCGCGAAGCGATTGAGAGCGCAGAGGCCCGTGTTGCCGACCTGCGCGTTGAGCGCGAGGCCATCGGAAGCTACCTCGAAGACCTTCGCTCTCTCGTCGCACAGGCAACGACGATTTGGGACACCACGTCGAAGCCGACGCGCAAACGCGCGACCAAGACCACGTAATTCGTCACCCCACCACGAAGAGGACACCCCATGCGCATTCAGAATGCTTTCCGCGTAGGACTTTTTGGCGCCTTCGGCGTTGGCATCGCACTGCTGCTGATGTCCGCCATCACCTCGCTGGCGACCATCCTCACCTATATTGGTGCCGCGCTTTTCTTGAGCCTCGGACTCGACCCCGCCGTTAACTGGCTCGAGAAGAAGAAGCTCCCCCGCTGGGCGGCGATTCTGGTCGTGGTTGCCGTTGTGTTGGCAGCCGTGGCGGTTCTGCTGGTGTCGGTCATCCCCCTCGTCGTCGAACAAGCAAGTGGCTTCATCGCGACCATCCCCCACCTTGTCGAAGACATGAAGACGACAAACTGGGCTGACTACCTCAACAAAGAATTCAACGGGATGATCGACGTCAACGCGTTGCTCAACCAGATTTCCGCGTTCTTCCGTGACCCGAAGAACATCGCTGATATCGCTGGCGGTGCCCTCGCGGTCGGCGTCTCGATCGCAAATGGTCTCTTCGGCGCCTTCGTCGTGCTCATCCTGACGCTGTACTTCACCGCGTCGCTGAAGCACATTAAGGAGGCAACCTACAACCTCGTTCCCGCCTCGAACCGCCCGCGCTTCATCGAACTCAGCACGCAGATCACCGACGGCGTGGGCCGCTACGTTGTGGGCCAGATCTTGCTCGGACTGATCAACGGTGTGCTCACGTTCATCCTGCTCACCGTCATCGGCGGCAAAGCGGCCATCGTCTTTGCGTTCATCGCGTTCACGATGTCGCTTATCCCCCTTATTGGAACGCTGAGCGGTTCCGTGATCATCGTGGTTTCACAGTTGATGCTCACGTCTCCGACAACCGCGCTGATTCTCGCGATTTACTACATCATCTACATGCAGGTTGAGGCGTACGTGTTCAGCCCGAAGATCATGAACCGCGCAGTTCAGATTCCCGGCTCGATTGTCGTCATTGCCGCGCTCGCGGGTGGCTCCCTACTCGGCATTCTCGGCGCGCTCATTGCGATTCCGGTTGCCGCGTCGATCGTGCTCATCGTGAAGCAGGTCATTGTTCCGATTCAGGACAAGCGCTAGCTCGTCGCCTGACTCCGCACGCCACGACTTACCCGGCGGCCTCGTCCCACTCTTCGGGTAGCGGAACCGCGGCGGGGTTCACACGCGCCACGATTTCGTTGAGCACGCGGCTCGTTTGGTGCTCCCCCACCCAGAGGTGCTTGCCACCTTCGACGTGCACGATGTCGATGTGCTCGACGCTCGCGAATCGTTCACGAGCTTCGTCGATCTGCAAATAGTCATCATGTTCCGGGATGAGCGCGACGAGTTTGCGTGAGTTGCCGTTCCACGCCGCGACCTCGTCCGCGCTCGCGCGATGCAATGGCGGTGAGAGCAGGATTGCGCCAACAATCCCGTGACTCAACCCGTACTTGAGCGCGAGCTCCGTGCCGAACGACCATCCGACAAGCCAGGGGTTCGGTAGCCCACGTTGAGTAACGAAGTCCATCGCCGCGGCAACGTCGTCCACCTCGGCCTGACCGTGCCCGAACTCTCCCTCGCTCGTTCCGCGCGGACTCTTTGTGCCGCGCGTGTTGAACCGCAGCACGGCGATGTTGGCCATCGCGGGCAGGCGGTTCGCTGCCTTGCGCAGGATGTGCGAATCCATGAAGCCGCCCGCCGTCGGAAGCGGGTGAAGTGTGACGAGCGTGGCGACCGGCGCACCACCGAGCGGCATCGCGAGCTCACCGACGAGTGTGAGCCCGTCGCGTGTGTGTAGTTCAATTTCTTCGCGAACTGCGGGCAGTTCAATGCCGCCACGAACCTCAATCATGCGTAATCCTCAATCATCAGCGAGCGACCTTCCAACAGTGGGTGTGCCAGTGCCGACGAGCAGCGATGGCCGCGTCGTCACCGAAAAAGTCGTCGGCACGCCAGGCAACCAGATGCGCAGTTGCGGGCGCGATCTCGAGCGAGCAACCGGGACACGTATAGAACTTCACCGCGGCGGTTGCCCCGATGGGCTGTACGACCCACTCAGTTCCGTTGCGTATTTCGGTGCGACGAGCGCCGACCATGAGCCGTTCGACGTCGAGCGGTTCGTGTTCGCCGTCACGCTTCGACGAGCGACGTTTGCGGGCCACGAGTTAGTACCAGTTCATTTCTTCGGAGTGCGCCCAGGCGCCACACGGCGACCCGTACCGCCCCTCGATGTAACCGAGACCCCACGTGATCTGCGTCACCGGATTCGTGCGCCAGTCGTCGGCTACACTCGCCATCTTGTCACCGGGCAAGGCCTGCGGAATACCGTATGCACCACTCGAGGTGTTCTCGGCGTACATATTCCAGTGCGATTCGCGGTCCCACAGCAGTGCGAGGCAGTCGTACTCCGAGGCCGGCCACCCGCGCTCGAGGACCATCTTGTACCCGATCGCCTTCGCCGAGTCTGGGTCGGGGATGCCCTGCGCCGGAATCACGAGGGCCGCTTCTTCCACACTCACTCCGTCGCGACCCGCACTCTGCACGCCGCCACCCGTAGAGAGCAAGTCTTGCGCGTTGACCTCGAACGATACGTGCGGAGCAATGCGGTAATACGGCGACGCCGTCGCACCCGAATACGGGTCGACGGCGTTCACAAACATCACTGCGGCGCAAAAGAGAAAAGCGAGGACGCCGAACGAGCGACGCCACGTGAATTGCAGACGATACGGTTCCGTGTCTTCGAGGCGAGGAGTTTCAACATCATCGGCAATCGCGCCGTGAACGCCATTGCGAAAACTGGGTGAGTACACGCTGTTGCCGCGCACAACGCGACGACGAAAGCGGTTAGTCACCATGTCCGCAATTTTACGCGTCGCGCGTGATCGAAACCCGACAGTGGCCGGGTGCGCCCGTTATCGCGGTGGGCTAGCGGCGACCCGAAGCGAGAATCGCCTCAATGACCGCGTCGAGCACGAAGTCAACCTGACGTTCGTTGTAGCCGCCGCGCTGTGATCGGAACGTCACGTTGCGAACTTCGTCTGACGACAGCGATGCGCCAGATTCGAGGTACGCCACGACACGCGTTGCAAAGTCATCAACATCGGTCACTTTGTAACCGGCTGCGAGGAATGCGGCGCGGCGGAAGCGCTTTCCCTTCGGGCGCGACAGACGAGCGAGCACCTCGGTGGACGAGTCACGAAGACGCTTCGTGTAGCCCTCCCAGCCTTCCTTCTCGATGGCACGCTCACGTTCGCGCTCGGCCATGGCAATTTCGAGACGCTCGAGTGCACCATCCACTTGCTCAACGGCGTAGCCACCGCGCTGCATCGGAAACGACACCTGGCGAACGGCGGTACTCGTGACGGCACTCATCGGAGAATCCGAATCGTAGGCCGCACGCGCGTCTGCCATGAAGGCGTCGACCGCCTCGGTGTTATAGCCGGAAGAAACTTTAGACGTACGCGGGAAAGAGGTCACGAGGTCTATCCTCTCAAAGATTCAGGAGGAGGTAGAAAACGAAAACAACCACACCAGACGGAAGGATCGAGTCGAGTCGATCGAGGAACCCACCGTGCCCGGCAAGCCATTTGCTCATGTCTTTGATGCCGAGCCAGCGCTTGAGTTGAGACTCGAAGAGGTCGCCGAGTGTCGCTGAGATGAGTACGAGCACACCGAGCACAATGCCGAGTGGCACGGGCTCGTCGATGCTGTACAGCGCAACGAGAACACCCGCGATGGCAACGGCAAGAACCGCACCGGCGAAGCCTTCCCAGGTCTTCTTCGGGCTAATCTTTGGGGCCATCGGGTGCTTGCCGAACAGAACGCCGGCAGTGAACGCTCCGATATCCGCCGACACCGCGAGGATGAGCATCGACAGAGCCCACCATTGTCCGTTCGGCTGGGCGACGAGCGCGAT
>CAZYYL010000063.1:0-6405 GCA_964651425.1 uncultured Microbacteriaceae bacterium
GCGCTCGGCCGACACCGTGAGTCGACCCTTGCTGTCGTAACGAACGGCACGGAAGCCCTGTTTTTTGAGCACCGCGTGAGCGGTCTCGACGGCCGTGTCAGGAGTCGACTTAACCGTGAACGTTGCGTGCGCGGGAAGTCGGTCGAGGTTTGCCGGCGTGCGTGGCGGGTCCGTGCGCAGCGCATCCCAGTGGAAACGCACTCGGGGAACGACACAGCCGATCAGCGAGATGAAAAGCAACAGGTAGATCGCCGAGAACCATGCCGACGAGTAGACGTCGAAGAGTTGGAACTTATCGAGAATCGGCGCGAGATCTTTGTTGTCGGCGAAATACTGCGATACGCCGTTCGGGTCGGCAGCGCGTTGCGGCACGAGCGATCCGGGGATGGCCGCGATCGCGAGCAGGAGAAGGAGCAAGAGCGCCGTGCGCATGCTCGTCAGTTGGCGCCAGAACCAGCGGAGGGTGCCGACGAAACCGAGGCGCGGGTTGGCAACCGTCTCTTTAGAATCCGATTTCTTAGAAACTGGGGACATATCCGCCGATCACCGCCTGAAGTTGGGCCATCCACAGCGACCACACGCCGGTGACCATCAGTAGACCGATCGCGATGAGAACCACACCGCCGATGATGTTGATAGCGCGGATGTTCCGCTTGAGAAAAGCGACGCTGCGAGTCGCCCAGCCGAACCCGAGAGCGATGAGGATAAACGGCACTCCGAGCCCGATGCAATACGCCACGGCGAGCCAGGCACCACGCGCTGGTGACGCGCCGTCGAGACTGAGCGCGAACACGGCGGCGAGCGTCGGGCCGATGCACGGGGTCCAGCCGAGCCCGAACACAATGCCGAGAAGCGGTGCGCCGACGAGACCCGTTGCCGGACGAATCGGAAGCTTGGCCATGCGCTGAAAGCGCGAGAAGTAGCCGACGAAGACGAGGCCGAGAACGATGACGAGCACGCCCACCGCACGCGTGATGGGATCGAGCCACGGACGCAATGCGAGTCCGACAGCTCCGAAGAGCACGCCGAAGAGCACGAAGACTGCGGTGAAGCCGAGCACAAACAACAGGGCGCCGAGCGCGAGACGGTTGCGGGCACGGCGGGCCGTGGCATGCGCATCCGCGGCATCCGACGTCGAGTCAGCACCCGCGAATCCGCCGACGTAACCGAGGTAACCCGGCACGAGCGGCAACACGCACGGCGACGCGAACGAGACAAAACCGGCGGCGAGCGCAACAAGCATCGCCAACCACAGGTCGCCGGAGTACACGATGTCGCCCACGTGTTAACCCTTCTCGGCGGCGATGTCGGCGATGAGCGTGGTGAGAATCGATGCGTCTTTGAGTTGCCCGAGAACGCGAGCTGCAACACGGCCCTGACGGTCGAGCACGAGCGTGGTTGGCACGGCATTCGGCGGAACGTTCGTCGCAAACGCGAGCTGTGCCTGTCCGTTCGTGTCGATGATGCTCGGGTACGTCACGCCAAACTGCATATTGAAGGTGCTCGCGGTCTCGCCCTGGTCGCGCACGTTCACGCCGACGAACACGACACCGTCGGCCGTGGTCTGCGCGTGCGCCTGTTCGAGCATCGGTGCTTCGGCACGGCAGGGCGCGCATCCGGCGTACCAAAAATTGACGACGGTCACCTGACCGGCAAACGCGGACGAATCGACTGTCACACCGCTCTGATCAACACCAGAAAAGTGGATGCTCTCGCCCCGATTCTCCGGAACAATCTCCGTGATGGACCCATCCCCGGCGATGTAGTTCTTGCCCGAGCCCGCCCGGTACTGTTCCGCGAGCGGATCGGTTGCACAGCCCGTGAGCAACACGGCCGGGAGCGCAAACGCCACCGCCGCAATTGCCAGGCGCATGCTGATCGACTGGCGCGACATCACACCGCTCCCACGTCGAGTGACCCCGACTCGAGTTCGGCGGCCGGGCGGTTGTATCCCACAATCTGTAATCCGAGCTCAGGCTTAGTCGAGTCAATCCACTCGAGCGTGGTGATGCTCGAGAGCGAACATTCGCGACTGCCGGGGAAGTGCGCCAACGACTTGCCCGACAGGTGTCGGTTGACCATCCAAATCGGCAACTGGTGGCTCACAAAAACCACGTCTCCGTCGGGTGCCGCGTTGCCGGCCTCGACGATGGCTGCCATCATCCGATCGACGATCGAACGGTACGGCTCACCCCAACTCGGACGCCACGGGTTGAGCAGATACTTCCAGAAATGGGGCTTGAGCCAGGCGGCGGCGCGGCCGCGCATCCGGTTACCTTCAAATTGGTTGGTCGGTTCGATAACCCGTTCGTCGATCTCGACGGGTAGGCCCAACGCGATCGAGACGGGTTCGGCCGATTCGCGCGTGCGCTGCAACGGCGACGCAATAAGCCGCGTGTAGGTGCGTTCGCGCTCGAGCAGGTCGGTCGCAGCGAGCGTCGCCATTCGGGTGCCACGCTCTGAGAGACCGAAACCGGGGATGCGCCCGTACAGCACACGGTCGGGGTTGAATACCTCGCCGTGACGCACGAGATGGATTTGCCGGGCGACCACAGGTCAAGTCTACGAGCCGGTTGCCTGAGCGAATCCCGACGGCAAGTAAACTCGGGGACTGTGACTGAACGCACCCTCATCAAAGACCTCGCCCGCACCCCTGAAGGAACGGTTTTCGTTGCCGGCTGGGTCGACACCGTGCGTGACCAGAAGAAGGTGCAGTTCGTCGTGCTGCGCGACGAGTCGGGTGCTGCCCAGCTCGTGCACCCGCGGCCCGAAGAGACCGACCCGATCGCCGATGCGATTAGCGGTCTCGCCGCCGGCACCCACGTGCGCGTTACCGGTGAATTAAAGATGGATGAGCGCGTCAAACTCGGCGGCCTCGAAATCAAGATTGCCTCCCTCGACGTCGAAACCGAGGCCATCGCAGAAACACCGATCGCCGCCGACTCCGGCATCGACAAGCGCATGGACTGGCGCTTCCTTGACTTGCGCCACCCGCGCAACAACCTCATCTTCCGCGTCGAGACGACCCTCGAGCACGCCATGCGCACCTACTGGATTGAGCGCGGGTTCATCGAAATCCACACGCCCAAGCTCATGGCCAGCGCGTCCGAGTCGAACGCCGAATTGTTCGAGCTCGAGTACTTCGAGACGAAGGCGTACCTCGCTCAGAGCCCTCAGTTCTTCAAGCAGATGGCACAGTCAGCCGGCTTTGGCAAGATTTTCGAAATCGGCCCAGTGTTCCGTGCTGACCCGTCGTTCACGTCGCGCCACGCAACCGAGTTCATCTCGGTGGATGCGGAAATCAGCTGGATTGACAGTCACGAGGACATCATGCGCATGCAGGAGGAACTCCTCGTTGCCGCGATCACCGCAGTAAAAGAGAAGCACGGCGACGAGATCAAAGAACTCTTCGACGTGGATGTTGTCATCCCGTCGATTCCGTTCCCGCGCATTCCGCTCGCTGAAGCCAAGAAGATTGTCGCTGAACGCGGATACGAAGTGCCGCGTCACGACGACGACATGGACCCCGAGGGCGAACGCCAGATTGCCGCGTATGTTGCCGAGAAATACGGCCATGAGTTTGTCTTCTTGACCGACTACGCCTCGACGATCCGCCCGTTCTATCACATGCGTCACGAGGGCGACCCGACGCTGACCAACAGCTACGACCTCATCTGGCGCGGCACCGAGATCACGACGGGCGCTCAGCGCGAGCACCGCGTCGACATTCTCGAAGCACAGGCGCGCGAGAAAGGTCTCGACCCGGAAGAGCTGTCGTTCTACCTGGACTTCTTCCGTTACGGCGTCGCGCCGCACGGTGGATTCGGTATGGGGTTGCAGCGCGTGATGATGCTGCTTCTTCACCAGCCCAACCTGCGTGAGGTAACGTACCTCTTCCGCGGGCCGAACCGACTCGCTCCGTAAGGATCGCCGGGCTCCCGGCGAAGTCGCCTAGTTAGGCCTTTCCAACCTCAAGCGCGCCGAGCGCTTCGAGCTTGTCCTTGAGTTCGGCATCCGACGGCTCCACAACGAACGTGCCATCGGGGAATGCGATGACGGGGATGTTCTTGCGCCCGGCAATCGCCTGTGCAGTCTCGGCCGCGTCCGGGTTTGCCTCAAGATCCACGTAGTCGAAGTCGACCTCGTGGTAATCGAGGAACGCCTTCGATCGGCGGCAGTCGCCACACCACTCGGCGCCGTACATGGTGATTCGTTGTGCATCGCTCATGCGAACAGCCTAAATCCAGAACGATTTCTAGGCGAACGGTATATTGACGCACGGTAGCAACGCAGTTACCACCCCCGGCATCACACCCCGAAAGGCATTTCCTGTCATGCACATCATTGACTTCCTCTGGGACTTCATCGTCATCTTCTTGTTCATTACGTACTTCATGATTTTGATCAACATCGTCACGGACCTCTTCAGCGACCACAACGTGGGCGGTCTCGCCAAGGCGTTCTGGATCATCCTTCTCGTTGTCACCTGGTGGCTCGGCGCGCTCATCTATCTCATCGTTCGCGGTGGCGGAATGGCTGCTCGTCGCCAGGCGCTCGTCAAGGAGGTCAAGAAGGAACAGGACGACTACATCCGTTCTGTCGCCGGCACCAGCCATGCAGATGAGATCGCCAAAGCAAACTCGCTGCTCAAGTCGGGCGCCATTACCCAGACAGAGTTCACCGCCCTCAAGAAGAAGATTCTCGCGGGTAAGTAGTTTGTGACTGCTCGCCGTTGACGTGCGGGCATAAAAAAGTCCGGATGCCCTGAGGCATCCGGACTTTTTGTTTCTTTGAAGAAGGGGACCGCGACCCTAATCCCCCAACCACGGCCGCGACCCGTAGTCAGAATACAGGGTATTTACCCTATGTCAAAGAGTGAGAGCTTTTTTGAGCCGAATGGGATCGATGCGCCAAAAGTTGTGGACTTTTCCATCGATGAGCACGACCGGTATCTGTTCCCAGTACTCCGCCTGAAGCGCAGGATCGTCGTCAATGCTGAGTTCTGTCAGCGTTATGGCGTCCGATGAAATCTCGTCGAGCACGCCGGTCACGACGCTTCGAGCGTCATCACAGAGATGACATCCGTTGCGACCGACAAGCGTGACGACGTGTCTAGACACCGTCAAACAAGAGCATGTCGACGACCTGGTTAACGAGGTTCACCCACTTGTCCGGATCAACTTTTTCGGGACTGATGTCATCGACGACGCGTCCGAGCGTGTACGCCTGAACGAAGACTGCCACGGCCGTGGGGTCGATGTCTTGGCGAATCCACCCTTTTTGCTGGCCCACAACGATGAGGTCGCGAAGTGCGTGCGTCATTCGAACTTGCTCCGCACCCAGGACGACCTGGAAGCGATCACTGAAGCCGGCAAGGCCGAAAGCGCGTGCACGTTCGAGACGGTTCAAGCGACGACCGACGTCTTGCGTCACGAGGGTAATCGCCCCAATGCCGGCGCGAATGTCTTCCTTGGTCTGAGCTGTCGCGACAATGTTTTCCAGTGCCGCGGCGGACTCGTTTACCCACTCGGTGATACGGAAGGCGAGTCCGGTCTCGTGAAGTTCTTCGAAGTCGGCGAAGTGGTGGTACAGCGACCCCCGCGAAATGCCCGATTCATTCAAGACGTCTTCGACCGTGACGTGTTCGGGGTCGGGACCATCAAGCATTTCCACCATGGTCATGATGAGCTTCTCCCGGGTGGGATGCATTCGTGTCTTTGCCATGTCTCAATAGTATCGGCGGTCTAGAAAGCGGACAAAAGACCAGTTAGGCAGACCTCGCTTCGGGAGCGGCAAAACTGTCCATTTATCGGATTGGTTTTCCTCGGTGGAAACGAAAAGCGCCACCCATAAAAGGTGACGCTCAATCGTTAGGACGCGTGAAAAGGAGTCGGACGACTACTTCTTGTTGCGACGCTGGTGACGAGTCTTGCGAAGCAACTTGCGGTGCTTCTTCTTCGCCATACGCTTACGGCGCTTCTTAATCACGGAACCCATAGGACACCTTTAGTAGAGCCGACCGGCGGTCGGCAACGAGCAATACCGAGAAGTCTAGCGCGACTTCGATGTGCGACGGTTCCCGTAGCGACCGGCGAACGGAGCGGCATCGACGCCTCGCGGGAACGAAAACAGGGTATCCCTTGCGGGATACCCTGCTCTCTCAACCACGGAAAGGAGGCAATGAAGGCTTGTGGTGACTACGGGGTAGTCGGCGCTGGTGCGCTGGGAGCGGTCGGAGCCGTCGGTGCGGTGGGGCCACCCTGGTTGGGTGCCTGGAAACCGCCCTGAGGTCCGCCGTGATCTCCGTCGAAATCGTCGCGCTGTTCGCCATCGCCGTCACCACGACCCTGGTCGAACTGACCGGGGCCACCGTGGGGGCCGGCGGCGAAGTCGCCACCGAAACGA
>CAZYYL010000064.1:0-6333 GCA_964651425.1 uncultured Microbacteriaceae bacterium
GGCAAACGACGACTCGAGAATGTCACGCGTTCGAACGCGACCGAATTGCGTGATCAAGTTGACGGCCATGTTGTAGGTCGGTCGGAAGCTGGAGTTCATTGGGTATGTGCGTCGACTTGCGAGGTTCGCAACGGTCTGAGGGTCGAGTCCGCCTGACCACTGAATCAGTGCGTGACCTTCGACGTCGATGCCGCGCCGACCGGCCCGGCCCGTGAGCTGCGTGTACTCCCCCGGTGTGAGTGGAACGCGGGCTTCACCGTTGAACTTGTCGAGCTTTTCGAGCACGACGGTGCGCGCAGGCATGTTGATGCCGAGCGCGAGTGTCTCCGTCGCGAAGACGACCTTGACTAGCTTGCGCTGAAAGAGCTCTTCGACGACTTCCTTAAAAGCAGGCAGTAATCCTGCGTGATGAGCGGCCACGCCGCGTTCGAGTCCTTCGAGCCATTGCCAATAGCCGAGCACGGCGAGGTCTTCGTCGAGGAGCGTGCGGCAACGTTCATCCACTATTTGACGAATCTCTTCACGCTCTTCGGCGTCCGTCAAACGGATGCCCGAGCGCACCACCTGCGAGACAGCCTGGTCGCACCCGGCGCGACTAAATACGAAGAAGATGGCCGGTAGGAGGTTCTTCTCCTCGAGCATGTCGATGACGTGCGGTCGATCCATTCGCTGACCACCACCCGTGTCAAAACTGGGTGCCGACGAAATGCCGTTTCCGTTGGACGCGCCGGCGCGTTGGCCCCGGCCACCTCTGCCGCCACCTCTACCGCCACCAGATCCAAAGGAACCACCCGAACGGTAGTGCGGAGTGCGCTGGTACGCGTGTGACAACTGCACGAGCTCGGGGTTCACCCGGTTCGTCGCTGCGCGTCCGGTGCTATCAAAAAGGTCAATGAACTTCGAACCGATGAGCACATGCTGATCGAGCGGAACCGGCCGATCTTCGGACACAACGATGTCCGTATCGCCACGCACCGCCATCAACCAATCACCGAATTCCTCGGCGTTCGACACCGTGGCACTGAGCGAGATCATCCGCACTTGTCGAGGCAGGTGGATGATGACTTCCTCCCATACGGCACCACGAAAACGGTCAGCGAGAAAGTGAACTTCATCCATCACCACGAATTCAAGGTGGGTGAGCAAATCGCTGTCGGCGTACAACATATTGCGCAGCACTTCGGTCGTCATGACGACGATGCGAGCTGTTGCATTGACGTTCGTGTCACCGGTGAGCAGGCCGACGTTCTCGGCACCCCATTCGTCAACGAGTTCGTTGAACTTCTGGTTGCTGAGGGCTTTCATCGGTGTCGTGTAAAAGAGCTTGCCGTTGGGCGTACCCATTGCGATATGCACGGCGAATTCGGCCACGACGGTTTTTCCCGCACCGGTCGGAGCAGCGACGAGCACGCTTCGACCTCTCTCAAGAATCGAGCAGGCCTCTATTTGGAACGGGTCGAGGTCAAAGTCTCGTTGTGAACGAAAATGATCGAGAAGCGGATGCGCGCCGATGCGCTTCGCCCGCGCGTAACGCTCCGCCGGACTGAGTTGTTGTTCGTCGCTCACTCACGCACCCCGCTTACGCGTTGGGTTCTTCCGAAGGAAGCGAGGCAGTGAGATCGGCCAATGTTGCTGCGGAGTCAGGGTCTTCGCGCGCCGCACGTTTTGCGATTCGGGCATCGTGTGCCCATGCAACGGCAGCCGCAATGAAATACAGACCCACCATGGGAATCGCGAGCAGGAACATCGACAAGACGTCGGCTGCCGGTGTGGCGATTGCGGTGAATAGCGTGATGAGCAAGATAGCGATGCGCCAGCCCTTGAGGATTGCTTTCGCGCTCAGGACTTTCGCAAAGTTGAGAAGCACGAGAAAGACCGGAAGAACGAACGCGACCCCAACGACAATCGTCAGCTTGAGCACAAAGTCGAAGTATGCCTTCGCGGTGATGATTGTGGCGTCGTCCTGAGGGGCGAACGAGGTCATGAGTTCAACGATGTGCGGGAAAACGTACCAACCTGCCGCACACCCGGCAAGGAAAAGCGGCACCGCGAAGAAGAAGAACCCGAGCACGTAGCGCACCTCGCGGCGGGTCATCCCGGGAACAAAAAACGACCAGATCTGGTAGAGCCAGATCGGGCTCGAAATTACGAGACCGATGGTGAGCGCGATTTGCAGACGCAGGTCGAATGCGCTCGAAATGCTGTCGTAATTGAGCGTCGCGACACGACCCTGTTTAGCAGCGACGTCGAAAATCGGCTGACGGATTGCATTCAGCAGGTAGTCGGAAAGAAACCATCCCCCGACCATGCCGACGACGACGGCGATGGCAATGGCGTAAACGCGCTTGCGGAGCTCGATGAGATGCTCGCCGAGCGACATGCGCCCGGATCGCGACGTGGCCACTGCTACTTCGAGGAAGACTTACCAGTCTTCGCAGACGTGGTCTTCTTGGTTGCAGTCGTCGACGAGGACTTCTTGGGTGCGGCTACCGATTTTGCCTTCGATGACTCGACGGCTTCGGGCTCGTCATCCTCTTTCATCGCTTTGACTTCAGAGCGGAAGATTCGCATCGACTGCCCGAGACTTCGTGCGAGGCCGGGCAATTTTGGAGCACCGAAAATCAAGAGCACGACGAGGATGATGATGAGCAAGTGCCAACCACTCAAATTCGACAGCATGGGATTCTCATTCCTTCTCGCGAGTTACCGTCAATGACAGCAACCTCAGTCTAATCAGCGGTTAGCTGGACTTCTTCCGTGGAGCGCTGTATCCGGAAATGCCCTCACGCGCCCAAGATGTCACTGCGCGAACCGCTTCGGGCGGGCTGACCACTCGAATCGTGCCGGGTAACGATGCGACGACACGAGCCAGGCTGCGAAGCGAACCAATCTTCACGCTCACGCGGGCCATGCCCTTTTCGGCACCCGCGACCGTTTGTGGTGCGAACTCGGAGATAAGACGCACCGCGTTCTGTGGCAGCTCGAGCACAACAGTGTGGAGTCCGGTTGCGGGAGGATCAAAGAGCTCGTCGCCGAGATCATCCGGCGACACCTTGGTCGTCTGCTTGCGACGCGTGTTCGTCGCTTCAATGATTCGATCGATGCGGAACGTCATGACGCCCTCGCGCGTGTGGCAATACGCACGGACGTACCACGAGCTCGACACCAGGTCGATGCGCAACGGTTCGATTGTGCGTGCCGAACGCTTGAGGTCGGCGTTCTGGTACTGAATCTCGAGTTGGGTACGCGAATCCAGTGCCTTCTGTACTTGCTCGATGAGCGGCGGCGATGCGGGCGGCTCAATCTGAATAGGGCTGGACACAGAGGTACGGGCACCACGTGCGAGCTTCTCGCGAAGGGCTTTGACTGCCTTCTTGTCTGTAATGCCAGGAATCGACTCGATGTACTGTAGGCCGGCAATGAGCGTTGCGGCTTCACGCGAAGTCAAACGTGGTGCGCGCTCCAATTCAACTTCGTTCGTAATCCGAACGATTCGATCTGCGAGGAACAAGTCCCAGTCAATGTCGAAGAGGTCGTAGGGCATATACGTACCGTCACGACCCGGCAGGCCCGACACGGCCATGATGCGAACAAGCTCGTCGGCCGTTGACACCGAGATCTTGAAGTCTTTCGCAAGGCGCTGAATGTGCACCTCGTGCTTTCGCATCAGATACGGCGGGATGCTCAATAGCAGTCGTACGCGATCCTCAGCTTCTTTCGCCGGGTTGATTTCGCGACGTGAGCGTCGGGTCGGCTTCTCTTCGACATCGGGAGCAGCACGGAACGCCTCATCCGAAAGCGGGTCGATTTCTGTGATGCCCGTGGGCTCGACGTCAGCCGCGTCGCTACCGGCAGTCTTTGAATTCTTCGCCATGGTTACTTCACCGCCTTGTGGAGTTCGACAACGGCCTTCAGGCGGTCTTTCACAGCTGCGACGAGTGACGCCGGCGCGAGGACGCGAACTTCGGGGCCGTAACTCGCGAGTTCATCCGCGAACAGCGCTTCGTCGGAGTAGGGCACGTAGATGGTTTGTGTGTCGGCCTTGAATCCGTACTTCACCGTGAGCCGCAATCGGGCGTCCGAACCGGGTGCCAGTTCGACCGTTGCTTCGTTGCCCTTTTCGAGTTCTTCAAGTTCTTGTTGCAGACGTGCTGCATAGTCTTCCGGGGCACGTTCGTGTGTGATGGTTTCGTCAACGTTCGGTTCTGACGTGATTCGGTCAAGAAGGAACGTGCGCTCTCCGCCGGCGAGAAGGTCGAACGCCAACATGTACCAGTGGCCCTTCCAGTGAAGGAGCCCGAGAGGCGCGGCCATGCGAGCCTGGGGTTCAGTGTCACCGGGCTTGACGTACTGAAAGTGGAGAACCGCGTTGGTTGTCACTGCCTCGCTGACGATGCCGACGATACGACCACCGGTGGCAATCTGCGGCGAAATGCCGACGAGCGAGTCATCTGCGTCAACACCCAGCGCCGTGAGTTTCATGAGGCCGTTCCGGGCATCCGACATGAGCGAACGCTCCTGCCACGCACGACCGGCCAAGCTCAGCAACGTCATCTCGTTCGGGGTGAGTGACATCGTGTCGGGCAAGTCGTAGTCGTTGTGACTTATGAAGTAGCGCTGGTTATGAGTCGTACCCGTTTCACCGACCGGCTCAATCATTTCGATGTTCACGCCCATATCCCGGATGAGAACCTTGTCGCGTTCGAATTTGCGCTCGAGTGCCTCGGACGACTTACCGACGGCATAGTCCTTTGCGTATCCGTGAACCGTCGACAGAATCTGCTGTTTCGTGAGTCCATCACGAGAAGCGACGAGAGCCAGAATCAGACTGAAAATGCGCTCATCTTTACTCACGGGCGCTGCCATGGGCATACTCCTTCAGTCGACAAGTGAGGGATTTCGCGAGCGAGCCGCGAACCAAGATTGTGACTCAATACTAGGGTGCGCCACGTGCCTCAAACGTCGTATGGACCCCACCGAAGCGAGGTCCACACGAGGTGTCATTGGGCAGATTCATGCCCGAACGAGCTACTTCTTGATGCCGAGAATGTCGACCACGAAGAAGAGAGTGGAGGTCGGCTGGATGCCGGAGCCACTGGGCGGGTTTGCTCCGTACCCCTGATCTGGCGGGATAATCACGGCGACCTGCGAGCCGACGGTCTGACCGACCAATGCATCGTGGAAGCCCTTGATGACCTGGTTGACGTTGAAGCTCGTCGGACCCTTCGCCCAGCTCGAATCGAACTGTTCACCGGTGGCCCAGATATAACCCGAGTACTGCACCTCAACGTCGGCGCCGTCGGCAACCACTTCGCCGTCACCCTTCTTGAGCACGGCAATCTTCGTCTGCGTCGGCGGCGCATCTTTCGGCATCGTCACACCGGGCTGGCCGGTTGCGGGGTCAAGAACAACTGACGGGAAACCGTCCGGAGCGGGCTGGTCTGAGCCCCAGGCTCGCGTCGGGGTGACCGAGACAATGTCAGCAACGAGTACAAGCGAGGTGTTGGCTGCGACACCGAGGCTTGAGTTGCCCGTGTCACCGAAGGCATCCGCAGCGGACGTCACGGCAACGACGCGGGATCCAATCGGGAGGCACTGAATCGCCTTGACGATGCCTGGCAAGGCGGCGCCCTGTGCGGGGTCGGTGCTGAGCAAGTTTTTGACGGTAAGGTACGTGGAGCCGTCGTAGGGGCTGTCGGCGAGATTTTTGCCGGTCGTTCCGTCGTACGCAGAGAAGTTGATGTTTACTGTCGCGCCATCGGCGATAACTCCCCCGTCGCCCTTCTTGAGCACGATGCGTTGTGTGTCGTTTGCGCGCAGTGGAGTGGCAAAAGTTACCGTCGGCTTCTGATCGAAATCACCCGTTACGGTGACGGCCGAAACAGCATCTCCGGTCGTGGCTGCAGCGACACAGTCCCCCGTGGTGGTACCGGCATCGTTATTGCCCGAACCACTCGCACAGGCGGACAGGCCAAGAATGACGGCGATGCCGGCAGAGACGGCAATGATTTTGCGCACAGGAACTCGTTTCGACGAAGGATTTGAACCTCGACGAGTCTACTGTTCGGCTTCCTATGAATCGGCTGACAGGCGCGCGCTGTCTTCAGCGGCACGGATGCGCTTGCGCAGGACTTTGTCGCTGACGTGTCGTTCGGCCAGCGCACCTGGTGTCCACGCCTCGACGTCCTCGTCATCGAAGTCGCTCTTCGAAGCTCGACGCTTGAGCTCCGGCAATTCGGCGCCGGGTGCGAGCAAGCGAGCAGTCATCAAGAATCCGGTGTGACCAACCATGCGGTGTTCGGGTCGTACGGCCAGGCCCTCGACGTGCCAGCC
>CAZYYL010000065.1:0-6287 GCA_964651425.1 uncultured Microbacteriaceae bacterium
ATCGACGCCGACGGCACTCGCGAAGGTTTCGATCTTGAGCTCATCCGTCTCGTGCGCGCATCCGTAGACGTGCCCGTGATTGCGTCAGGAGGAGCCGGAACCTCCACCGATTTTGCTCCTGCAGTACACGCCGGAGCCGACGCCGTGCTCGCAGCGTCTATTTTTCACTCGCGGGACGTCTCGATTGGTGATGTCAAGGCAGACTTGAGCGCGAACGGTTTACCCATCCGGGAGATGCGATGAAACTCGACGACCTCGACATCCACTTTGACAACAGCGGCCTTGTTCCGGCAATCATTCAAGACGCTGGAACCGGAGATGTCTTGATGCTCGGCTACATGAACGCCGAAGCAGTGCGCCGCACAACGACCGAAGGTCGTGTGACGTTCTGGTCACGTTCACGCCAGGAGTTCTGGCGCAAGGGCGACACCTCGGGTCACGCTCAATTTGTGAAGAGCGTTCGGGTCGACTGCGACGCGGATACGCTCTTGGTGCAGGTGGAACAGGTAGGCGCAGCGTGCCACACCGGCGACCGCACCTGCTTCGACGAGCGGCACCTTGACGTCGTCGTAGGAGAGCGAGAGAAACTGTGACCGACACAACCTTCGAGATTCTCGCCGAGCGCGCCGGCGGTGGAGACAAGATCATCCCGGTAGCTCGCGAACTCTTCGCTGACGCTGAGACACCCATCGCGATCTATCGAAAACTGACGCAGGGCCGTGCGGGCACGTTCCTGTTGGAATCTGCTGAGCAGGGCGGCATCTGGTCGCGCTTCTCGTTTGTGGGCACCTCCTCGTTCGGAGTCCTCACGGAGATCGACGGAGAATCCGTTTGGCTCGATCACGGCCTGAGCGAGGAGCGTGCGTTCGACGGTCCGGTTCCTCGCGAAACGCTCGCCGCAGTCGAACGACTTTACGAGACGTGGCACACGCCGATTCGCCCGGGTTCGCCCCCGCTGACCGGAGGATTTGTCGGGTATCTCGGCTGGGAGACGGTGCGGCAGGTCGAACGGCTTCCCAATGCGCCGGTCGATGACACGAACATCCCCAGCGTGGGCATGACGTTTGCGCGTGACCTAGTTGCGATCGACCACAAGTTCGGCACCGTGACGCTCATCGTCAACGTGCTCAACGACGGCGCATCTGCTGACGACCTCTGGATTGAATCCCAGCATCGACTGGATGCGCTGCAGAGCGAGCTCGCACAACCCTCGCACCCGGCTCTCGCCATCGCTGACCTTGAGTCGCGCGAAACCCCGCGTCACCGTTCGACGAGGGACGAGTTCCTCGACGCGGTACTTGCGTCAAAGCAACACATTGTTGCCGGAGACGTCTTTCAGGTTGTCGTGTCGCAACGTTTCGAGCTCGACACTCAGTCCGACCCGATGGATGTGTACCGAGTATTGCGCAGCCTGAATCCCTCGCCGTATATGTATCTTTTGTCGTTGCCACGGCCCGAGGGCGATGACTATGCGGTTGTCGGCTCCTCTCCGGAGGCGCTCGTGAAGGTCATCGACGGACGCGTATATACCCACCCCATTGCCGGCTCTCGACCACGCGGTGCTTCACCCGAGGACGACCTGCAACTCGAACACGACTTGCTTGCCGACGAGAAAGAACGCTCGGAACACCTCATGCTCGTCGATCTCGCGCGCAACGATCTCTTGCGCGTGTGCACGCCCGGTTCGGTCGACGTCACGGAGTTCATGCGCGTTGAACGTTTCAGCCACATCATGCACATTGTCTCGAGCGTCGAAGGAGACCTTGCTCCCGGAAAAACACCGGTCGACGTGTTCCGTGCGACGTTCCCCGCTGGAACGCTGTCGGGAGCACCGAAGCCCCGCGCGCTAGAAATCATCGATGCACTTGAGCCAGCCCGCCGTGGTGTTTATGGGGGAGTAGTCGGATACTTTTCTCCATCCGGCGACGCCGATCTCGCCATCGCGATCCGCACTGTGACGCTCATTGATGGAGTTGCCTTCGTGCAGGCCGGAGCCGGCCTCGTTGCCGACTCCGACCCCGAGAGCGAATATCGCGAGACCGAGCACAAGGCCGCTGCGCCGTTGCGGGCTGTTGCGATCGCCAACAAGATGACGCGCCTCTGATGCAGCGCACCAAACCCACCGCCCTCCTCGCCTTGCTCGCTGGCGCTCTCGGCGCTTTAGGTTCGTGGACTCAGGAGTGGTTTTCCTTCACAATCAACGAAGGTGCCGCGACGAGCACTGTGGGCGTTTCCGGCACCCTCGCCGCACCGCTGGTTTCGAGCGCGGCATTGGGATTACTCGCCGGTATCACCGTGCTCCTCATCGGGCAACATGTCATGCGTCTCGTCGTTGCCGTCATCATGATTGCCGTAAGTGCGCTTGGTATTGGGTCGATTATGAGCGCGATGAGTAACACCGTCGAAGCGTCGAGATTAGAACTCAGTCGCGTAACGGGAGTGGCCGACACGCATGCGCTCTCTCAACTCGTGGCGACCGGCACAATGAGTGTCTGGCCGACCTTGTGTCTCGCCTCCCTCGTCATCGCGATCGTCGGGGCTGTGGTCGTACTCGGTTTTTCGGTCAATTGGAAATCTTCCGGTTCGCGGTATGCGCGCCCGGAGTCGCCCCGCACGCCGTCAACGCCCAACGTCGCACCAGCATCTGCGACCAAGAACCGGCGCCGAATCCCCGCAGAAGTTCACGACGGAGACTCGTGGGACTCTCTCACCAAAGGCGCAGACCCAACACGCTAGTTGTTAGGATTGGCTCATACTCGAGGCAACGCAAGAAGGAGTTTTTCCATGAGCAACGAAGTCGAAGAACCGGGCGAAGGCAACTCCCCAGCAGCATGGACCGCTGTCGTCATCATGCTGGTGGCTGTCGGAGCCGGCGTGTACTTCTTCTGGGCTGATCAGCCGGTGCTCGTTCTCGCATCTGCCGGACTTCTCGTCGTTGGGTTGATCGTCGGTTGGATCATGGCAAAGGCCGGATACGGAGTACGCGGGCCGAAGTTCAAGGCCAAGGCGCACCACTAGGTGCTCGACGACCTCACGGCCGGCTCTGTCGCCGACGCGGCGCGTCGCGAAGACGCCCTTCCGCTCAGTGAGCTTGAGCGTCTTCTCAATTCGGTACCTGACCCGATGGATGCACACGCCTCCCTCGAACGCTCGGATCACGTCAAGGTCATTGCCGAGGTCAAGCGCGCGAGTCCGTCGCGTGGGGACCTCGCTGAGATTGTCGACCCGGCGGCACTTGCACGAATCTATGAGTCTGGCGGAGCATCCGCTATCAGTGTTCTTACCGAAGAGCGCAAATTCAAGGGCAGTCTCGATGACTTGCGCGCCGTTCGCGCAGCCGTCGGCATTCCGGTTCTTCGCAAGGATTTCATCGCGACGCCGTACCAGGTATACGAAGCTCGGGCGGCTGGAGCAGACATCGTCCTGCTCATCGTCGCCGCACTCCAGCCAGCGACACTGAAGAGCCTTTACGACCTCGCGACTGAGCTTGGCATGGCCGTGCTCGTCGAGACTCACACGCTCGATGAGGTCCGCATCGCGGTGGATCTCGGGGCACGAATTGTCGGTGTCAATGCTCGAAACTTGAGCACGTTCGAGCTCGACCGCGAACTTTTCGCACGCGTTGCCGGCCACATTCCTGCCGGAACTATCCGCGTCGCCGAATCTGCCGTTCGCACGGCCGACGACGTGGCGCACTACCGGTCGTCCGGCGCAGACGTTGTTCTGGTCGGTGAGGCCCTCGTTACCAGCGATCCAGTTGTTTCTCTCACTAGTTTCTTGGCGGTGTCATAAATGTTGCGCGATGAGGTTGGTCCATATTTTGGTGAGTTTGGCGGCCGGTTCGTTCCCGAGTCCCTTATTGCGGCGCTCGACGAGCTCGCTCTTGCGTACGACGCATGCAAGGCAGATCCGACTTTCCACGCGGAACTCAACGACCTGCATCGAACGTATACAGGGCGACCATCACTCATTACGGAGGTACGTCGTTTCGCGGAGCACGCCGGTAATGCGCGAATCCTTCTCAAGCGTGAAGACCTCAATCACACCGGCAGCCACAAAATCAATAACGTGCTCGGACAGGCGCTCGTCGCAAAACGGATTGGAAAAACCCGTCTCATCGCCGAAACGGGTGCTGGCCAGCACGGTGTCGCCACGGCAACAGCCGCGGCACTGTTCGGCATGGAGTGCGTTGTCTACATGGGCGAAGTGGACACACAACGTCAAGCACTCAATGTTGCACGTATGCGCCTGCTTGGCGCCGAAGTCGTCCCGGTCACGACCGGGTCTCGCACGCTGAAAGACGCAATTAACGAAGCTCTTCGAGACTGGGTGGCAAACGTCGACAGCACTCACTACCTTCTCGGCACAGTCGCTGGTCCTCACCCATTCCCGTATATGGTTCGCGACTTTCACAAGATCATTGGTGAAGAGGCACGCGCACAGGTGCTCGAAATGACAGGCGCACTGCCGGACGCCGTCGCCGCGTGTGTCGGTGGCGGATCAAACGCCATCGGTATTTTCCACGCATTCCTTGACGACCCGAGCGTCAGGCTCGTCGGCTTCGAGGCGGCCGGTCGTGGAATCGACACTCCACAGCACGCGGCGACGATGACGAAAGGTCGCCCGGGAGTCTTGCACGGTGCTCGTTCGTACTTGCTTCAAGACGAAGACGGTCAAACCATCGAGTCGCACTCCATCAGCGCTGGCCTCGACTATCCCGGAGTTGGGCCGGAGCATTCGTGGCTCAACGACATTGGGCGTGCAACCTACCGACCAGTCACGGACGACGAAGCCATGTACGCGCTTCGCCTCCTCGCACGCACCGAAGGAATCATCCCGGCAATCGAAACGGCACACGCCCTTGCGGGTGCGATGAAACTCGGCGTTGAGCTCGGACCTGAGTCGGTCATCCTGATTAATCTCAGCGGTCGTGGCGACAAGGACATGGAAACCGCCGGGGCATACTTCGATTTGTTTGATGGGAAGTCTGAATGAGCTCTCAGGTAGAAGCCGCAATCGACGCGGCGAAAGCATCTGGTCGCGGTGTCTTGGTTGGCTACCTGCCTGCCGGCTTCCCGACAATCGAGCAGGGCGTTGAGGCAGCTATCGCGCTTGTCGAGAATGGCGTGGATGTTCTCGAGATCGGGTTGCCCTACTCCGACCCCGTGATGGACGGACTCGTCATTCAGAAGGCCACCGAAACCTCCCTGGCAAATGGTTTTCGTCTGCGTGACGCATTCCCGGCCATCAAGGCAATCACCGCACGTGTCTCAGTTCCCGTGCTCGTGATGACGTACTGGAACCCTGTCGTCCAATACGGGGTCGAGAAATTCGCGCGCGACTTGCGCGATGCCGGCGGCGCGGGTCTCATCACACCCGACCTCATTCCCGATGAAGCGGGGGAGTGGATCACGGTGAGCGATGCCTACGACCTCGACCGTGTCTTCCTTGCTGCGCCTTCATCCACGCCCGAACGCCTGCGTGAGACCGTGCGTCTGAGTCGCGGTTTCGTTTACGCGGTTTCCACGATGGGCATTACTGGTGCGCGTGACGACGTCGACGCTGCTGCCAAGTCTCTGGTGAGCCGCCTTCGCGATGTGGGTGCGACGCACATCGGCGTGGGCGTCGGCATCTCAAACCGCGAACAAGTGGACGAGGTGCTCACCTATGCCGATGGCGCGATCGTTGGTTCCGCACTCGTCAAGGCCCTTTCCGACGGCGGTGTTGAGGGTGTCGCGGCCTGTGCCGCGCAACTCAGCGGACGCGAGAGCGGCGCGTAGCGCGCATCCATTCTCGATTTAGACTCGACTCACCCAGACCACCTCTCGCACACACTGCAAAGGCAACATCGTGTTGAACTTCCTCACTCACGTCCACACCAGCATCCCCAGCCCGTCGTGGAGTTTCTTCGATTTGGGTCCGCTGCGCATTCACGCGTATGCGCTGTGCATATTGGTCGGAATCGTCGCGGCCGCTTGGTGGACAAACCGTCGTCTCGTTGCTCGCGGGGGTGAGAACTGGATCGTTCTCGACGTGATCCTGTTTGCAATTCCCATCGGTATCATCGGTGCACGCATTTACCACGTGCTGACCCACCCGGCCGATTACTTCTACCCGGGTGCCGACCTGTTGCGCACCCTGTACATCTGGGAGGGTGGCAACGCCATCTTCGGTTCGCTCCTCGGCGGTGCTGTCGGAGCGTGGATTGGCACTCGCTTTGCCGGTCTGCGTTTCTGGTCGTTCGCGGATGCGCTCGCTCCGGCACTTCTCATCGCCCAGGCTTTCGG
>CAZYYL010000066.1:0-6281 GCA_964651425.1 uncultured Microbacteriaceae bacterium
CGGGATGCGTTGCGCATCCGTCGCGAGCACGACCTCGGTAATGGGTCACTCACCTGGGTTGACGAGCCCGAGGGACTGAAACTGGGCGAGGATGTGCTCGCGTTCCGTAACGGGTCGATCACGGTCATCGCGAATTACAGCGAGAAGCCGGTCGACTTGCCCGCAGGCACGGTTGTGCTTGACAGTTCAGCGACGAAGGATGCCGCCTCGAACGGGCGTATCGCGCCCGAGCAGACCGTCTGGATCGTCACTCCGTAGAGCGCGACCCGACTAGACGTTGTTGTCAGTCAAGAACTTGAACGGGTCGACGGGCTCGTTGTTCACGTGAATTTCGAGGTGAAGGTGAGGACCGGTTGACATACCCGTGTCACCGACCTGGCCGACGATTTCGCCGAGCTTCACCTGTTGTCCGACCGCAACAGTGATCGTGCCGGGAAGCAT
This sequence comes from uncultured Microbacteriaceae bacterium, assembly GCA_964651425.1. Taxonomy (GTDB): domain Bacteria; phylum Actinomycetota; class Actinomycetes; order Actinomycetales; family Microbacteriaceae; genus RFQD01. Next base: position 442 of record CAZYYL010000066.1, read on the forward strand.
GTGGCCGTACCAGCTCTCGAATGCGAGTCCGTTGACGCTGTGCGCGATGACAACGTAGAAACCAAGACCGCCGTACTGTTCGACGACCTGCGTGACAACGCCATCGGCGACCGCCATGATCGGTGCACCCTCACCCGGGTCGAAGTCGACGCCCTTGTGGTCGGTCGAACATCCGTCACAGGGAGCCACGCGGTATCCGAAGCCATCAGCAATCGGAACCGTGATGTGGAATGGCCACTGAATTTTTGAGTTCGGGTTGTTGACGTAGCTGAGGTCGGTGTGACGCATCGACATCTGGAAGCCCTGCGTGACACTCACGCTGTCGCGGCCGATGGTCTCTTCGGAACCTGAAGCGACGACGGTTTGCCCGTCGATATTGTCGAGCAGACGGTTCTGCCCCTGCTGAGACATCAGCGCGACTTGTTCGGGGGTGAGCAGTGCGTTTGCCGGAATCGAGGTCGCGATCGCCATGAGACCGACAAAGACCATTGCGGTCAACGAGAACATGCGCGTCGCAAATCCGCGTCGGCGCTTGGACTTCTTTGTCGGACGTGACGGCGATGTCGATGGCTTGCGGCCGCGAGCCTGGCCCATCTCTTGCACGGTCACGATCGGGAACTGCGAGGTCACCGGTGCGAGCACGGGCACGTTGGCCGGTGTGGGAGGCGGCGTAACGGGTGGCAACACAACGGGCGGAAGCGAAATCGAGCCGGTCGTCGTCGTCTCGACAGTCTCGAGTGGCGATCGGTCGACCCACGCCTGCACGGTTGCACTGATTGCTGCGCCGTCGGTTGCACCTCGAAGACGATTGCGGTCGCGGCGAAGTTCGCCAGTACCCGCTCCAGGATGCGCCTTCACGGCAGAAACCTGACGCTGCAATTCGCTCAATACAGCGTCGGATGCATCCGGCTGCGGAGCTGTCTGCCGCAATGACCGTCGCGACGGGAGAGCGTTGGGTGCGTTCACACCGAGCTCATTGTCGCGACTACTCACGGGCAATCCTCACATTTCGTGCTGACGCCCAAATATGGGCCGACCAGCGATTTGTTGCGGAATCTCCAGATTACCCGAGAGGCCTTGCTGAGTCGAACCCAGAACAAGTTTTTGCGCTAATTTTCAGCCTTTGACGAGGTTGTGGATTGAGCTGAAGAAGCTGGGATGCGCCGCGATCAGCATCTCTCCGGTCGCCGGTTGTCCGTCGAAGCCCTCGACGCGAGCTCCGGCTTCACGTGCGATCAACGCGCCCGCGGCGTAGTCCCAGGGGGACAATTCGCGCTCGAAATACGCGTCCACGCGACCTGCGGCGACCGAACACAGGTCAATCGAGCAGGCACCGAGGCGACGAATGTCTCGCGCCTGGGGCAGAAGGCGAGCGAGCACATCCGCTTGCACCGTTCGCACCTCAGACGAATACGAGAAGCCCGTCGCGACGAGCGCGAGATTCAGCGGCACGTCGGCGTTGGCGCGAATCGGCTGACCATTGAGGAAGGCACCGCCCCCGTTCGAACCCGTGAAGAGTTCGTTGACGATGGGGCTCATCACGGCACCGGCGAGGGCTGTCCATGTGCGCGGATCGGGGTCGCCTTCGACGACTGCGACGCTGATGCCGTAAAACGCAACGCGGTAGAGGTAGTTCACGGTGCCATCGATCGGATCGACGACCCAGGTCAGACCACTCGAGCTGGTGTCGCGGGCACCTTCTTCGCCGAAGAATCCATCGTTCGGTCGCAGCTCGCTGAGGCGCCGACGGATGAACGTCTCGACTTCGCGGTCGGCCAGCGTGACGATGTCTTCGTCCGACGACTTAGACGCGGCGATGCTCACACCTTCAGCACGACGCTTTTCGGCGAGCGCGCCACCCTCACGAGCGAGGTCGGATGCGATTGCGAGTAGCTCAGCGACGGCGTTGGTCACGCGCTGGTCTCAACGATGTCGCCAACTTTGGCCCACATCTTGGCCATGATCCACCACTTGCCGTCGAGACGCACAAGGTTGAGGTAGTCCTGCATGACTCCGCCGAACATCTGAAGTTGCGGTTTCACCCATGCGATATCCGGCGAAATCTGATCGAAGTCGAGGATGCTGTCACGCCGAGTTTCACCGAGCTCCGCGGGCGACTGGCGCGCAACGACGGCCGCGCGATACACGTCGAATGGGCGGATGTTGAGTTGCGCATCCACCACACCGTATAAAACGCAGTCGGGGTGGAAAACGCGGTCGAACTTCTGCATGTCTTGCGTGTGCATGACATCGAAGTAGTCGGCCATCAACTCTTTGATCCCGGCCTCGGCCGCATCGAATGAAGTCATATTTGTACCCTACCGGCGAGGCACAGGTGGCTACGCTTCGAACGCGGGTGTTCCGTCGATGTAGGTCGCGCTCACCGAAATGGTGTCCCAGCCGTTGGGGTCACTCGTCCACGGGTTCTCGTTGACGATCGCGAAGTCGGCGCGCTTGCCGACCTCGAGTGTGCCACGGTCATCCGCGTGAATCTGCCATGCGGCGCTCGTCGTGATGGCCGCGAGAGCCTGTTCGGGCGTCACGCACTCGGCCGGGTTCAGCACCGAGCCGTCGGCCTGCAGGGTGCGGAACACACCCGTCTTGGCACTCAGCAGCGGATGCACCTTCGACACGTTGTAGTCGGAGTGAAAGCTCGTCGAGATGCCGGCGTTGATCATGGATGCGGCACGGTCGAGGTTGTTCGCGCGCTCGGGCCCGAGAATCGTGTCGCGGAACGCGGCACCCCAGTAGTAGACGTGGTTCATCAGCAGGCTCGCCGAAAGGCCGGCCTTTGCGGTGCGAGCGATCTGGTCATCCGTCGTGAACGAATAGTGGATGAAGAAGTGACGTAGGTCGTTCGCGCCGTAACCGGGAAGCAGATCTTCGAGCGCTTCGAGCGCCATCTCGACGGCTGCGTCACCGTTCGTGTGGATGGTCACCTGCCAGCCGTCGTCGAGACCAGCCTTCATGCCGTCACGGATGGACTCGGGGGTCCAGTTCGCGTGACCGCCGTCAGCTTGACCGAGGTATGGCTGGAAGAAGTAGCCCGAGCGGCCTTGGTTTGAGCCGTCCGTGGTCATCTTCCACGCATCCGCTCGCACCATTTCGTCGCCGCTGAACGGCGTGACGCCGGCTTCTTTCCAGGCGGCGGCAACCTCGACGGGCGTCTTGCCCGGCATGAGCGCAAATTGCGATGTGGAAACGCGCACGGGCAGGCGCTTGACGCCGTTGAGTTGGTGGAGCATGGCGAGCTCACCCACACCGGCGAGCGTGCCGGTCGCGCCTTCGCGCAGGGAGGTAACGCCCTGGCGAGCGCAGTCGGTGAGAATCTGGGTGATGCCGGCGGCGAGGTCGGCTTGGCTTGGCTTCGGGAGCTTCTTGATCGCCAACATCATGGCGGCCGCTTCGCCGATCACGCCGGTGAGCTTGCCGTCGGCGCGACCAAACGTGCCACCGGGTGGGTCCATCGTCGTGTCATCGATGTCCGCCTTCGCAAGCGCGGCGCTGTTTGCGTAGAGGTAATGCATCGAGGCGTTCATTACGAGCACCGGGTTGTTCGGTGCAGCTTGGTCGAGGATCGTGCGGGTCAATGGCGGTTCGCCGGGGTACAGGCTCGGGTCAAAGAGCTTGCCGAGCACGTATTCGCCCGGAGCCGTCTTCGCTGCGGCCGCTTTGATGGTGGCGACGACCTCGTCAAAGGTTGCGCACGCGTCGTGTGAGACATCTGTCCACGTGAGGTTCAGCAGCGACGTCCAGATGTGCATGTGGGGTTCGATGAGACCCGGGATGACGACGCCGTCGGGCTTGAGGAATTTCGTCGACGGCCCGATGAGACCTTCGAGTTCGGCGCGAGTACCGATGCCGACGATTGCTCCGCCCGAGATAGCCATCGCGTCGGCGTTCGGCGACTTCGGGTTACCCGTTGCGATGCGGCCCTCAACGAGGAGTTCGGCCGTCTGCCCCGCGGGGCGCCCGGCCGCGTGATTCGCTGGTGTGACTGTCGTGCCTGCTGACTTCACCGCTTCGTGCAGGTGAGCTTGGGCGACAGGATGCGCGCTGCAACAGGACGTCATGGGAACTCCTTTTGCGATGCCGACCAGTGGCACGCGGTCGAGATGATTTCGTACAGGCTAGCACCGTGGAATATGAGTCCACGCCTTGCCCGTCGCCGCTAACGCGATACAGCGCGTGAAAACTTCCGTATTGAGAGCGGGACAAAAATCACGAGCAGAACTGCGGCACCAATGACGACGGTCGCCGGTGCGTTCTGCTGCATCCACGTGTCACCAACGGGAGCTCCCGGCGGAACATTGCCGAACAACTCGCGCGCAGCCTGGACCAAAGCGGACACGGGGTTCCATTCCGCGAAGATTCGCAGCGGCGTCGGCAGTGTGTCTGCGGGAACGAAGGCGTTGGATACGAACGTCAGGGGAAAGAGCACGATGAAACTGACGTTATTAATGACCTCGGGGCTTCGCACACTCATGCCAATGAATGCCATCACCCACGACATTGAATAGGCGAAGAGCAGCAGCAACCCCACCGCGCCCAATGCCTGCAGCGGGCTTGAGTTGATGCGCCATCCGACAATCGTTCCCGTGATCATCATCACGATGACCGACAGCAAGTTGATGACGAGGTCACCGTTGGTGCGGCCGATGAGAACGCTGGCGTTGTTCATGGGCAAGGTGCGGAAACGATCGATGATTCCGTCTTTCAGATCTTGCGCCATCGCAGAACCCGAATATGTTGCACCGAATACGACGGTCTGAGCGAAAATGCCGGCCATCAAGAACTCGGTGTAATTGCTGCCGGGAATCTTGATGGCCCCGCCGTACACGTAGGTGAACAGCAACACGAACATGATTGGCTGCAAGGACGTAAAGACGAGAATGTCAGGGACTCGCTTGATTTTGGTGAGGTTACGTCGGGTCGCAACCCAGCCATCACTGACAAAACGTGCGAACGGAGATGCGGGAACCATTACTTTTCTCCGTTTCGCTGACGTCGCGTGCGTTTCTTTGGTTGCACGGGCTCATCGTCACTGGTTGCCGAATGCCCCGTGAGCTGAAGGAAAACGTCATCCAAGGTTGGTCTGCGCATACCGGCATCGAGCGGGACGACGCCCTTAGCGCCCAACTCGCCCAGTGCAGCAGCCAGTGCGACGGGCGCGTTGTCGACCGGCACCGTGAGCGTTCGGCCGTCACCAGCCAAAATCGGTGCACTCGTGCCAAGTCGGGTCAACACGGCAGTGGCAACCTGGATGTCGTCGCCACCGTTTGCGCTCAGCGAGACCTCGATTCGCGCTCCACCGACGGAATTCTTCAGCTCATCTGTCGTACCTTCGGCGATCACTCGCCCGCCATCAATAACGCTGATGTGATCTGCAAGCTGATCTGCCTCTTCAAGGTACTGAGTGGTGAGCAACACCGTTGCGCCTTCGCTCGCGAGTGAACGAATCACGTCCCACAAGGCAAGTCGGCTTCGCGGATCAAGGCCAGTTGTTGGCTCATCCAGAAAGAGGACGCGCGGACTCGCGACAAGAGCCCCGGCCAGATCGATGCGTCGACGCATTCCACCTGAGAAGCCCTTGACCGGTCGGTTCTGTGCTTCGACCAAATCAAAAAGTTCAATGAGTTCCGACGCCCGATTGCGGCTGGCCTTGGCACCCAAATGGTAGAGGCGACCAATCATCTCGAGGTTTTCGAACCCCGTCAGGTTTTCATCGACCGCCGCGTACTGTCCCGAAACCCCAATGATGGGGCGAATCCGTTCTGGATGTGCCATGACATCAATGCCATCAATGGTCATCGACCCTTCGTCCGGCGTGATCAATGTCG
>CAZYYL010000067.1:0-6117 GCA_964651425.1 uncultured Microbacteriaceae bacterium
GAACGTCGAGTCCCACGTCGTTGCCCGGGCGCGTTTAGGCAAGTAGCGCAACAACGCCTGAGTGAGTACGAGAGCGTGTTCCGCGACCGGTTGCGCGTAGCATCCCTTCGCGCTCGTGAAAACGAGGTTGGGCCGGGCGCGTCGAACGAGTAAGTCTCGGAATGCATCCACCCCCGCCCACGGGAGCTGCACCCAGTTGAGCTGCGGGTTGGCCTCGAGCACCTCGTCGAGAGATCCGACGCGTGAGTTGGAAAGCCAAATCAGTGCGCGCGTATCCGCACCCAACTCGACAAGTTCTCCCCCAGCAACGGTCACCGCACGCGTGAAGATGTCGGCCTGTTTCGGCGCGATGCTGACCGGGCCGGGCTGACCGGCGCGACGCTCGATACCAGCGTGCTCTTCGCCAAGGATGATGAGGTGCTGCTTCTCGAAGGTGCCCCCGTTGAGCTGTCCGTCACCGTCGAAGGCGTCTCCACTACTCATCACGCAACCTCCGTCGCCGGGTTTCGAGTTCGAGGAGTTCCTTCTGAATCTCGCGAGACTGCTCGGCGGCGCTCGGGTCGAGGCGCTGCATTCGACTGACGAGATCGGCCTTCTGCCGAACGAGGTCGCGCTCGACAAGAGCAACGACGATTGCCCGCACGTACGTGGTGACCTCTTTGTGACCCCGTTCGGGCATGGGTGCAACAGCCAGCTGCATGACCAGTGGGCGGATGTTTTCCGGCACGTCCTTCGAGACACGCTCGATCCACGTCACCGCCTCGAGGTTGTCAAGGTTCGCTCCGATGGCATCGCGAACGACCGCGAGACTCTGGTTCGAGACAAAACTCTGCGCAGCAGCGGCAATCAGTTCGGCGCCCACGTCAGTCGGCTGTTGGAGTAGCGCCATGAGCGCGTCTCGTTCCATCCGTGTTGCCGGGTCGTTGCCAAGAACAACCGGTGTCGACGCTGTCGGGGCTTCCACGCTGGCGCCTGGATTGAGGCTCGCGGCACGCTCAGCATCGCGGGCTGCCCCCGGGGTGTTGCGGTTGGATGCTTCGGTGCGTGCAGCCTCGCGAGCACCGGCGCTCTTCTGTGCCTGCGCCACCGCCGACTGCGCCTCCAGTACATCAACGCCCGTGATGCGGGCCAGTTCTCGCGTGTATCCGGGCTTGAGCGACGCATCCCGAATGTCAGAAACGATGGGTGCAGCTTCGCGCAACGCGGCGACACGACCCTCGACGGTGTCGAGGTCATAGCGCGAGACCACCTGACGAATAACGAACTCGAACATCGGCACGCGCGCTTCGACGAGGTCGCGAACGGCCTGTTCGCCACGATTCAAACGTAGGTCGCACGGATCGAGACCCTCGGGTGCAACAGCGACAAACGTCTGCGCAGCGAAACGCTGCTCCTCACTGAAAGCGCGCAATGCGGCCTTCTGTCCGGCGGCATCGGGATCGAATGTAAAGATCACCGACCCGAGCCCCGAATCGTCGCCCATGATGCGCCGAATGATCTTGATGTGCTCGACACCGAATGCCGTTCCACAGGTAGCGATGGCCGTCGTCACCCCAGAGAGGTGCGCGGCCATCACATCGGTGTAGCCCTCAACTACGACAACTGTGCGCTGCTTAGCGATGTCACGCTTGGCGAGGTCGAGCCCGTAGAGCACCTGCGACTTGTGGTAGACCGCTGTATCCGACGTGTTGAGGTACTTCGGGCCCTGATCATCGTCGTAAAGCTTGCGTGCGCCGAAACCGATGGTCTGACCGGTGACGTCATGAATGGGCCAAATCAGTCGCCCGCGAAAACGGTCGTAGACACCCTTGTCGCCACTCGATACCAAACCGGCGTTGATCATCTCTTCGTCGCTGAATGCCTTGCTCCGCAGATGATCGCGCAGACCGTTCCAGCCCTTGGGTGCGTATCCGATCGCGAACATCTCAGCGGCCGCCTTGTCGAATCCCCGTTCACCTAAGAATGCGCGACCCGACGCAGCCTCCGCCGACGCGAGCTGCTCAATGAAGTACTTCTCGGCAGCCTGATTGGCCGCGAGGATGCGCACGCGCGAGCCCTTCTCGGCAGACTCCTTGCCACCCTCTTCGTAGTGGAGCTGAAAACCGATTCGTTCGGCGAGGCGCTCGATGGTTTCGGTGAAGCTCAGGTGGTCAATTTTCTGAACGAACGAGAAGACATCACCACTCTCGCCACAACCAAAGCAGTGGTAGTACCCAACTCCGGGTCGAACGTGAAAACTTGGACTACGCTCATCGTGGAATGGGCAGAGGCCCTTGAGCGAACCAACACCGGCGCTCTTGAGTGTCACGTGGTCGCCGACGACATCGGCAATGTTGAGTCGCGACTTGAGCTCCTCGATGTCGGACTGCTTGATGCGACCCGCCATCTAGCGCTTCACCAATCGTTCGTGCCATGCAAATGCCGACTGATCTGTGAGGCTCGCGACCTGATCGACCACCACTCGCATGCGCGCGTCGTCATTTTGTGCGAGTGCCCAATCTTCGGCGAACGCGCGGTCAAGATTGACCGGCGCGGTTGCGAAAAGCAGGTCGCAGAGTTCGGTGAGAACCTCACGTTGCATTGCGTAAATGGGCTGACGCGAATTCGTGACCATGACGAACGCGGCAACGATTCCCTTGAGCACGGCAATCTCGGCCAAATATTCGCGCGGAACAACGACACTTGCACTGAAGCGCTGCAATTGCGATTGCGGATGCGCAGCGCGCGTCGCATGCACGGCCGCGTGACAGAACCGTCCGATTAACTGGGACGTGAGGTTCTTGAGGCGAGCCTGTGATGCGCGGGACGCGTCCCACGAGTCGAGCCACGCATCCAATCGGTCTAATCGATCGAATGCGACGATGAGCTCGTCGTGCGTGAACTCACCCCCGATCCACTCGAACATCTGGTCGACGAGTGCGTCGTGGTTCACACGTGCGCCGAGCTCGCGAGCGTCGATGAAACCATTGACGACGGCATCTTCGAAGTCGTGAACCGAATAGGCGACGTCGTCGGAAAAATCCATGACCTGGGCTTCGATGCACTTGGTGCGAGCCGGGGCTCCATCGCGCAGCCATTCGAAGACGTCTATGTCATCGGCGTAGAAACCAAACTTGATGCGACCAGCCGGGTCGAATGACGCCTGTTGAATTGGCCATGGGTACTTCGTACTCGCGTCGAGACTCGCACGCGTGAGGTTCAGACCGTAACTGCGACCTTCGGGCGAGAACACTTTCGGCTCGAGTCGCGTGAGCAGGCGCAGGGTTTGTGCGTTGCCCTCAAACCCACCCGCCTTCTCAATCCAGTCGTTGAGCGCACGTTCGCCGTTGTGCCCGAACGGTGGATGCCCGATGTCGTGAGCCAGGCACGCGGTGTCCACCACGTCGGGGTCAAGCGCGAGACTTCCAGCAAGTTCACGCCCAACCTGAGCCACCTCAAGCGAGTGCGTGAGGCGGTTTCGCGCAAAGTCGAGTCCTGCCGTAGGCGAGAGAACTTGCGTCTTGGCCGCGAGTCGACGCAGGGCACTCGAGTGCAGAAGTCGCGCACGGTCGCGCGCAAAGTCACCTCGACGCGAGGCATGCGCCTCGACGAACATGCGTTCCGAGTCAGCTTCGGAATACCCGGCGGTGAGTGGTGGTGCGCTCACGGTCATCCCCCGCTCGCGTCGACTTCGGCAGCCGACACCGTGCACGCTTCGGCGACGCTGAGCTCCTGAGAGTCGAGCCAACCGTATGGAAGCACGGGCTTCTTCGGCGTTCCCTGACGACCGCGCTGACCTTCGGCGTCATCGCCGGGATACGGCGCGGAGAGGTCAAGTTGGGCAATAAGGTCGTCAAGGTGCGCGAGGCTCGTCACCTGTGCGAACTGTGCGCGAAGCTCACCGACCGGATACCCCTTGAAGTACCAGGCCATGTGCTTGCGTATGTCACGGCTCGCGTGAGACTCATCGCCCAAAAACTCAGTGAGCAACTCAAGGTGTCGGCGAAGAGTCACCGCAACTTCGCCCAGCGTCGGCTGCACTTCACGGTGGCCAGTCGTCTCACCGGCTCGCTCGCGGAACGCCGCTTCGAGGTCGGCGAACAACCACGGTCGACCGAGGCATCCACGACCGACCACAACACCATCGCAATCCGTCTGCTCGACCATGCGAATGGCGTCTTCGGCACACCAGATGTCGCCGTTTCCCAAAACAGGTACCGATGAAATCGCTGACTTCAGTTCGCCAATGGCATTCCAGTCGGCTTTGCCCGAGTAGAACTCACTTGCCGTGCGTCCGTGCAGGGCAATTGCCGACGCGCCCGCACCCTCAGCCGTCTTGCCGGCTTCGATGAACGTCAGATGATTCGCGTCGATACCTTTGCGCATTTTCACGGTGAGTGGGATGCGCCCCGCCGCCTTCACCGCTTCTTCGACGATCTGGCGAAATAGTGTGCGCTTCCACGGGAGCGCGGCACCGCCACCTTTGCGGGTGACCTTGGGAACAGGGCATCCGAAATTCAAATCGATGTGGTCCGCCATGTTTTCGGCAACCAACATCGTGACGGCTTCACGCACCGTCACCGGGTCCACGCCGTACAACTGAATCGAACGCACAGACTCGGTTGGGTGGCTCTGAATGAGAAGCATCGAGTTCGGTGTGCGCTCGACCAGCGCTCGTGACGTGATCATCTCGCTGACGAAAACTCCAGCGCCCTGCTCACGGCAGAGGCGACGGTACGCCATGTTGGTGATGCCGGCCATCGGTGCGAGAACGACAGGAACCGCGGGGCGAATCGGGCCGATTGTGAGAGTGGATGCGGCGGACTCAGGCATAGCGTCGAGCGCGCCCTCGCGCACGCCACCCCGCACCGCTGCCTCGATCACGCCTCACCCGATTCATAGGAATTCAAATACCACTCAAGTATCGCAGAGCGGTATGTCGACGACACGACGAGTGATGGGTTTAGTCGATTGGTTTACGCAGAGCGTGCGGCGGCGGCCTCCGCCAACGCGGACGCAAACACGTCGCTCCCCTGCGCACCCGAAATCCCGTACTTTCCGTCAATGACGAAGAACGGGACACCCGAGATCCCATACGCGCTTGCCTGAGCCAGGTCGGCCTCGACGGCAGGGAGATACTCGTGATTTTCGAGCGAAGTGCGGGCTGCGGCCGCATCCAGCCCCGCTTCGTTGGCAATCGCAACGAGTTCGTCGAGGTGTCCGAGGTGACGACCCTTCTCGAAGTACGCGCTCATCAGGGCTTCCTTGACCTCTCCCTGCTTGCCGTGGGCCTTGGCGAAGTGGATCAGCTCGTGCGCCGGAGTCGTGCTCGTGGGCTTGACGGTGTCGTAGTCGTAGTTCAGACCAACACCACGCGCGATTGTCGTCACGCGTTCGAGCATCTTCTCTACGTCTTCACGAGGCATGCCTTTTCGCTGAGCGAGGTAATCCACCGTGGTGCCCTCGAACTCGATGGGCGTGTCGGGCGACAGCAGGTACGAGTGGTACTCAATCTCAACCTCACCGGCGAACTCGGCGACGCCGGCTTCAAACTTGCGCTTTCCGATGAAGCACCAGGGGCACTGCACGTCTGACCAGATGTCGACCTTGATGGGTGGGGTCATTTCTTGTCCTGAGGTTTGTCGATTGCCCCGCCAAAGCGACGATCCCGCGAGACAAAGAGTTCTAGCGCACGCCAGAGGTCTTTTCTTCCGAAGTCGGGCCACAGCGTGTCCAGGAACACCATCTCGGCATACGCGGCTTGCCACAGCAAGAAGTTGGATGTGCGCTGTTCGCCACTCGAGCGCACAAACAAGTCAACGTCTGGCAGGTCCGGCAAATACAGTGCGCGCTGGATAGTTTTCTCTGACACGTTCTTCGCCGCCAGATTGCCCGATTCGACCTGCTCGGCAATCGCGCGCACCGCGTCGGCGATCTCGGTTCGACCTCCGTAGTTCACGCACATCGTCAGTGTCAGCCCGGTGTTCTTGGCAGTGAGCTTCTCGGCAAACTGCAACTCATCAATCACGGAACGCCACAGCCTGGGTCGACGACCCGCCCAACGCACGCGCACGTTCCATTCGTTGAGTTGGTCACGACGGCGATGAAGCACATCGCGGTTGAAGCCCATCAAGAACT
>CAZYYL010000068.1:0-6109 GCA_964651425.1 uncultured Microbacteriaceae bacterium
CAACCCTGCGTATGCGGGTGCCAAGGTGCTCGTCGCCGGCAGCGACTTCGGCTGCGGTTCGTCGCGCGAACACGCAGTGTGGGCGTTGCGCGATTACGGCTTCGATGTCGTTCTGGCACCGAAATTCGCCGACATCTTTCGTGGTAATTCGGGCAAGCAAGGTCTGCTCACCGCGACGATCAGTGAGTCCGATGCAGAAAAGCTTTGGGCCGAACTCGAAGCGAATCCCGGGGTCGAAATCACGGTCGACCTCGTCGAGCGTCAGGCACAACTCGGCGAACTCGTCGTGCCGATTGAGGTGGACGACTACACGCGCTGGCGTTTGCTCGAAGGGCTCGACGATATTGCCCTAACCTTGCGAGACGAAGAAGCAATTTCTGAATTCGAAGCCCGACGTGAGTCGTGGCGCCCGACCACACTCCCTGCGAGGCACGCATGAACAATGTAGAAACCATCGTCATCAACGGTGGCGGCCCGCTCACCGGGCGCGTTGACGTCAAGGGCGCGAAGAACCTCGTCACGAAGGCCATGGTCGCTGCGATTCTCGGTGACACCCCGAGCATCCTTCGCGATGTGCCTGCCATTTCAGATGTGCGCGTTGTACGCGGACTACTCGAGGTGCACGGCGTGACCGTCACCGACGGCGCCGAACCGGGCGAACTGATTCTCGACCCGCGCGGAGTGGTCTCGGCGCACATGGTCGACATCGACGCGCATGCCGGTTCGAGCCGCATCCCGATTCTTTTCTGTGGCCCGCTGCTGCACAAGCTCGGCGAAGCGTTCATCCCCGACCTCGGTGGTTGCCGAATCGGCGACCGCCCGATCGACTACCACCTGGAAGTTCTCAAGAACTTCGGTGCGGTCATCGAGAAGCAACCGTCGGGCATTCGCATGTCGGCGCCCGAGGGTCTCGTCGGCACCAAGATTGCGCTGCCATACCCCAGCGTCGGCGCGACCGAACAGGTGCTGCTCACCGCGGTGCTCGCCCAGGGCAAGACCGAGCTGTCGGGTGCGGCGATCGAGCCCGAGATCATGGACCTCATCAATATCCTGCAGCGCATGGGCGCGATCATCTCGGTCGACACCGACCGCGTGATTCGCATCGAGGGTGTGTCGAACCTGAACGGATACACGCACCGCGCGCTCTTCGACCGCAACGAGGCTGCCAGCTGGGCGTGTGCCGCACTCGCGACGAACGGCGACATCTTCGTCGCCGGTGCTCGACAGGCCGAGATGCTCACGTTCTTGAACGTGTTCCGCAAGGTCGGTGGCGCGTTCGAGATTCACGACGACGGCATCCGCTTCTATCACCCGGGCGGTGAGCTGAAGCCGGTCGTGATCGAGACGGACGTGCATCCCGGATTCATGACCGACTGGCAACAGCCACTCGTCGTTGCACTGACCAAAGCACACGGTGTGTCGATCGTGCACGAAACGGTCTACGAACAGCGGTTCGGATTCACGGATGCGCTGGTCAAGATGGGTGCGACCATCCAGCTGCACAGCGACTGTCTCGGCGCACACCCGTGCCGCTTCGGACAACGCAACTTTCAGCACTCGGCCATCATCAGCGGACCATCGAAGCTCACCGGGGCCAACGTCGAGGTTCCCGACCTTCGTGGTGGATTCAGCCACCTCATCGCCGCGTTGTCGGCCGAAGGCACGAGTCGCGTGAGCAACGTCGGCATCATCAGCCGTGGGTACGAGAACTTCATCGAGAAGTTGCGCGCACTCGGTGCGGACTTCGAGATCGAGGCGTAAGTCGTCATGAGCGAGCGCAGTCGGCCGTCAATCTTTTGGCTGTTCGCTGTCATCGCGTTGCCGATCGTCGGATTGATGACGAAGTACACGCTCATCGATCGCGAGAAGATGCCGAAGCGCGGGCCCGTGATCATTTCGCCCAACCACTTCTCCAACATCGACCCGGTGATCATGGGTGTGGCTGTCTGGTACCTCGGGCGGGCGCCTCGGTTCATGGCCAAGGCGTCGATTATGCGCATCCCCGTGCTCGGATGGTTGCTGCGCATGTCCGGGCAAATCCCCGTTGAGCGCGGGGGTTCGACTCGATCATCCGCCGCGCTTAAGGCTGCGCGAGAACTCGTGTCGAAGGGTCGCTCGGTGATTGTGTACCCCGAAGGATCGCTCACACGCGACCCCGACATGTGGCCGATGCGGGGCAAGAGTGGCGCGGTGCGGTTGGCGCTCGAGCTCGGTATTCCGATTGTGCCGGTCGCGCACTGGGGAACGCAGGCGATCATGGCTCGCTACTCAAAGAAGATCTCTTTCTTTCCGCGCAAGCACGTGTTCGTGAAGGTGGGCGACCCTGTTGATCTGTCGGAGTTCGTCGGTCGCGAGATGACCGGACAGAATCTTGCGAAGGCGACCGACAAGGTGATGAACGCGATCACCGCTTTGGTGGAAGACTTGCGAGGTGAGAAAGCGCCGAAGGAGCGCTGGAACCCCGCTGACCACAACCAGAGTGAAACAGGTAAGTTTTGAGCCCCGCCGCTAAGAAGTTCGCCCGCCGCCGCGTTGCCGTTCTCGGCGCCGGTAGCTGGGGCACGACTTTCGCCAAGGTCTTAGCGGATGCCGACAACGACGTTGTGCTCTGGGCACGACGTGAGGAACTCGCCAAAGAAATCACCTCAACGCACCGCAACAGCGACTACCTGCGCGGCGTTCTCTTGCCGTCGTCGCTGAGCGCGACGAGCAACATGGCCGCTGCTGTGCGGGGTGCCGACCAGATCTATCTCGCGATTCCGAGTCAGTCGCTGCGCGGCAACTTGGCCGCGCTCGGCAACGTTCTCAAAGACGGCCAGATTGTCGTCAGCCTGATGAAGGGCGTCGAGAAGGCGACCGGTCAGCGCATGAGCCAGGTCATCGTTGAGGAACTCCCGATTGACCCCGAGCTGATCGCGGTGGCGTCGGGCCCGAACCTCGCTCTCGAAATCGCGAAGGAACAGCCGACCGCCGCCGTTGTCGCGAGCGACAACATCGACACCGCGACGGCAGTGGCCATTGCGGCGACGAACCACTACTTCCGTTGTTTCGTGAACACGGACATCCCGGGCACAGAATTCGGCGGCGTTCTGAAGAACCTCATCGCCGTGGCGGTGGGCATTGTCGACGGTGTCGGTTACGGCGACAACACGAAAGCGTCGATCATCACGCGCGGTCTCGCTGAGATGACCGACTTCGCGGTGGCGTTCGGCGCGCAACCCGAGACGCTGTCGGGATTGGCGGGTCTCGGTGACTTGATCGCGACCTGTGAGTCGCCGCTGTCACGCAACAACACCGCCGGTCGCTTGCTGGGCCAGGGATACTCGCTCAACGAAGTCGTCAAGCAGATGAATCAGACTGCCGAGGGTCTCGCGTCGGTGGCACCCATCTTGGAACTCGCACGCTCGCGCAACGTGGAAATGCCCATCGTCGAGCAGGTGCAGCGCGTGCTGAAGGGTACGCTCGACCCACGAAACATCGCGCCCTATCTGACGACGGGTGACAACGAACCGCAAGAAGAGAGGACCGCCGATGACAGCGAAAACACGGGTCGCCGTGCTGTTTGGGGGTCGCTCAAGCGAGCATTCGGTCAGCTGCGTGACAGCTCGGGGAGTGCTCAGCGCGATTGACGCTGACCGTTACGAGGTGGTGCCCGTCGGCATCACCCGCGACGGAGTCTTCGTTCTCGCCGGCGAAGAGGTTCACGGGTATCACTTCGACCCGAGTGACATGCCGGTTGTGGTCGACAACGGCACGCGAATTCTGTGGCCCGAATCTGCGCTGGATCACGAACTTCGCGTCGTCGAAAACGGTGTGACACGATCACTCGGTGTCGTCGACATCGTGTTCCCGATTTTGCACGGGCCGTTCGGTGAAGACGGCACGATTCAGGGTTTGCTTGAGCTTGTCGACATGCCGTATGTCGGCTCGGGGGTTCTCGCGTCGAGTGTCGGCATGGACAAGCACTTCGCGAAGACAGTCATCGAGGCCGCTGGCATCGCGGTGGCACCGTGGCGAACCGTCTCCGCTTTTGATTGGAATACGCGACCCGATACCGTTCGTGCGGTCGTCACTCAGCTGGGTCTGCCGGTGTTCGTCAAGCCGGCGCGTGCCGGGTCGAGTGTCGGTGTGACAAAAGTGAAGTCGGCGGGCGAGCTGGATGCGGCGATGAAGGCAGCCCTGCTCGAAGACGATCGCGTTCTCATCGAGGCGACGATCGTCGGTCGTGAAATCGAGTGCGCGGTGTTGCAGGATCGTCCGGGCAAGCCGACGCGCGCATCCGTCGCCGGCGAAATCGTCGTGCGCGGTCGCGAGTTCTACGACTTCGATGCGAAGTATCTGGATGCCCCCGGCATCGACCTCGTCTGCCCGGCCGACCTCTCGGCGGCCGAGCTCGCCGAACTTCAACGCCTCTCGGTTCGGGCGTTCGAGGCGATTGGTGGTGCGGGGCTGGCGCGCGTGGACTTCTTTCTCGCCGACGCTCCGGCCGATGGCACTGGTTCTGGCTCGCGCTTCGTGCTCAACGAAATCAACACCATGCCGGGCTTCACTCCGATCTCGATGTTCCCGCGCTGTTGGCAGGAGACGGGGCTGTCGTATTCATCGCTCATTGACGAACTGATTCAGGTCGCGCTCGCGCACCGGGGCCGTAAATGACAGCAGGCGCAAGCGGCCCTAGTTCGTAAAGACGTCGGACAGGTCCGTGCACTGGCCCGACTTCGGCAGGTAACTCACGGCACCGCCGAGATCGACCAGGGCCGTCGTGCCCGATACGGCATTCGAGTCGATGGCTACCTCGACCGCGGGGGTGCGACCGAACGTCGTGTAGCGGTAGAGCGGCGCATCCGTGTCGTCTTCGATCCAGTCAATGCCGTTGACCTCGACGCACGGCAGAGTCGTGGGGCCGGGCACGTCGACTCCACAGGTGAGCAACACGGCCGCCGGAGTTCCCCACGCACCGGTCGCCTGAGCGTCCGTCTCACGCTTGGGCTGGTCGGCGACCGAGTCGGGTAGGCGAACGATGACGGATGCGCAATCGGGGTTATTCGCATCCGCTGCGGGTTTCATCGGCACGATGCCGGCGCACGCGCTCAAGGCCAGCGTGGGTACGACCATCAGAAGGGATAAGACTCGCGCATTCATCACGTCTCAGACTACGCGCGAGCCAATAGCCTTGGGTCATGCGTAGCGACCCGAAACTCTCGGACCTTCCCGAGGGTGAGATTCTTCGCCGCATTTTTCCGCGGCTGCCCGATGCCGACGCGACCCTGCTTGGCCCCGGTGATGACGCTGCCGTGATTTCGGCGCCCGACGGCCGGTTCGTCGTGACGACGGACATGATGGTGCACGGTCCCGATTTTCGACTCGAGTGGTCGACCCCGTACGAGCTCGGTTACAAGGCAGCGGCATCCAACCTGTCGGATGTCGCCGCGATGGGTGCGAAGCCGACCGCCCTCGTGGTCGCACTGGCTGTGCCGGGTAACACACCCATGTCGACGCTCGAACAATTAGCGGATGGACTGCGCGAGGCCTGCGAATTCTTGGCTCCCGGCTGCGGAGTCGTGGGCGGCGACCTGAGCTCGAGCGACACGTTCACCATCGCGGTCACCGCGTTCGGCGACCTCGAAGGGCGCAAGCCGTTGACTCGGTCGGGCGCACGCGTCGGCGATGTCGTTGCGTTGGCGGGCGAGCCGGGTTGGTCATCCCTCGGGCTCGCACTGTTGTTCGCGAATGGCACGAGTGAACTCGACGGCGAACGCGTGCCGAACGCTCGCTTGATGAAGAAGATTCGGGATGAGCATCCCAACCTGATCGGACGTCACCTTGCGCCGGCTCCGCCGGTATCGCTCGGTGTCGTGGCTGCCCAGGCCGGGGCCACCGCGTGCATGGACGTCTCGGACTCGCTCACGCTCGACGCCTCTCGCATGGCCGCGGCGAGCTCGGTCGCCATTGACTTCGACCACCTGGTGTTGGACGGGTTTGCGGCGGAACTCTCGCGCGCTTTCGGTGTCGAACTCGAGGTGTCTCGTCGGGCTGTTCTGCACGGCGGCGAAGACCACTGCCTGCTCGCCTGTTTTCCTCCCGGGGATCTGTTGCCCGACGGGTTCAC